>JAGRED010000200.1 GCA_020446725.1 Parvularculaceae bacterium
ACTTTCCCGGAAGGATCGCTAAACTCCTTCGACCGTCCGAAGAATGGCGCGCCGGCGCTTGTCACAAAAGACGGAACGCCGGTCATCGGCATTGCGCAAGGCGTCAGCGCATCAGGCGACTTCGTCGGCGATTATTTCGGCGAACCGGGGTCTGTTCCGCTGCGCGGCGGCTATAAGGGAAAAAACGCAGCCTATCAGTCTGACGTGACGTTGCCGTTCCCGACGGTGCGCGTCGCGCCGCGCGCGATCAACGCGAAGGGCGATGTCGCCGGCTGGTTCGTCGCAGAAGCGGGCGGCGCGACGCAAGGCTTCGTCATTCAGAACGGCGTTACGACCGTTCTCAACTATCCGGACGCGGCCGTCACTTTCATCCAGGGCATGAACAACAAGGGCGAATTGAGCGGCTCTTGGGAAGACGCCGGCGGCGGATCGCACGGCTTCCATCTCGCCGCCGATCTTGAGACATGGACATCATTCGATGCGCCTGAGGGCGACTTCACGCAGGCCTGGCAGATCAACAATCTCGGCCAGATCGCCGTGACCGGCGTCGGCGCGACAACGAATTCGATGTTCATCTACTGTCCGAAAAAAGCCGGCGTCTGCAACGGCAAAGGCGAAAAGACGGGCGCCGAGAAAGCCGCAAAAGGCAAGAAAGCGAGCGCGCCTGACCTGACGCGTCACGGGCGCGACCCTGATGAGAAACCCGGCCGCGGTCATCGCCAGTAGCCGGGCCGGTAACCGGGCCAGCAGCTGGGCCAGCAGCCGGAGCATCGGTTAGAACCGGTCTTCAAGGTGCCGTCCGCCGAATTGGCGGGCGGCGCATTTGTCTGCCCGGCGACGCAGGTTATGATTGCGGCCGTCGGAATCCGGGGGGACCAGATGCATATTCTGATCGCGATACTGGGCGCGCTCGCCGCCGCTTTCTGGGCTTTCACCTATTTCGTCGGCGCCGCGCGCGAGGGGCGTGAGGCGATCCGCGACGCGCATGGCGCCATTCGCGGCGCGAAATGGTCGCGCAAGGTCAACCAACGCCTTATCGAGACAATTGCGGATCCGCGCGAAGCGGCGGCGATCCTTCTTTATCAGATTGCGCAGTATGACGGCGCCGTCACAGACCGCCAGCGCGCCGCAATTGTTGGCGACATGCGCGCGGCGTTTTCCGCCGACGCAGAAACAGCGGAAGGCCTCTTCGCCTTTGCGCGCGCCGCCATCGGCCAGATCAATGACGCGGCGAATTCCTTGAAGAAAATCGCACGGCCGATCGTCGAGGCCTGCACCGAAGATGAACGCCGGCAGCTGATCGACATGATGCTGAAAGCCGCCGAGATTGAAGGCCCTGTTTCCGACGTTCAGAGCCGGCTCATCGCCGACGCGCGGCGCGCTTTGCTGCCGGAATGACGGCTGTCAGTTTTCAGGCCGCCACATGACGTTTTCCGGAACCGGCTCGTTCGGCAGCGCGCTCAAAAACGCATAGAGATCATCAAGCTCTTCGTCGGCGAGGTCGGGGAACCGGTCCGGCGCGACAAGAGACATAAGGCCGAGTTCGCGTCCGCCCGAAGCAAGGCCGGTCTCCAGCAGCGTTTCGAAATCCTCGCGCGAATAGGCGGCGACGATGGCGAGGTCTGGCGTCGGTCGGCCTGCGCCGATGACCGAGTAGAGGCTTTCACCCCGCACATCGAGCCCATGGCATTCATTGCACATCGTCATTGCGAGATATTCGCCGCGCGCTCGCTGCGGGTCTTTTACCGGGTCGACCCGCAAGGGCGGAACAAGTGCGACCCACTGGCCGATATGCATTTCCGCGCCGCGCGCGAAATCCCAGCGAACGGACCAGCCGAGTTTCGCTTTCGGCAATTTTTTTCCTGCGACCGGCGCCGATTTGAGGAATGCGATCAACGCCGCCATGTCGTCATCCGTCAGGTGTCTGAAATTATACGACGGCATCGATGTCAGCGCCCTGCCGTTTCGATCGATCCCCTGGCGCACGGCGGCTTCAATGGTTGCGGCGTCATAGTCTCGCGCATAGGCGGCGAGGTTGGGTGCGACGGCGCGTTCGGGCCAGTCCCATTGTTCGCCAAAGTCCCAGCCTTCCAATTGCTGGCCGTGGCAGCCGAAGCAGCCGCGCGTGCGCGCGATATGACGGCCTCTTTCTAGTGACGCCGTATCTGTCGGGATCGGCCATTCGAACGGCGCGTTGCGCTTCATGTCGCGCAAGCGCGCCTCGCTCATGCCATAGACGCCGCCGAAGCCGATCAGCGGGACGGCGATCAGCATCATGACGATAAGCAGGATTGGCCGCATGGTTCGCCCCCCAAGGCGTTGAGGGGTGGAAAATGCCGAAAACCGGTTTGCTTGGCAATGAAAGGCCGAAGTTAATCCGCCGGTCTGTAGTCGCTCTTCGTCGACGGTTCGCCGTCGCAGGCGACGTCGCCGCGGTTCACCAGACGAATGAGATGCGCGTAGACATTGAGCGCGGCCGCGCCGTGAAGCCGGCTGTCGATATCGACATAGATGGCGGCGGTGATGTCCTTGATCTGTGTGCGGCCTTTTTTGATCTGGTCGATAATTTGCCCGTCGCGAATGCGGCGATGCGTCCTGATCGCGCGCACGAAGGGTTTCGGCTTCAGGACCGGCGCGCCATGCGTCGGGTAGTAAATCGTCTCCGCGCGCGCGAGCAGTTTGTCGAGGCTTTCAAGATAGGCGCCCATGTCGCCGTCCGGCGGCGCGACGACCGTCGTCGCCCAGCCCATGATGTGATCGCCGGTGAAGAGCGCGTTCTCTTCTTTCAGCGCGAAGCACAGATGGTTCGACAGATGGCCGGGCGTTGAGACCGCCTCGATCGTCCAGCCCTCGCCCGTGATGATGTCGCCGTCCTTGATGATCGCATCCGGCGCGAAAGCGTAATCCGCGCCTTCCTCAAGCGCCGGCGCATCGAGCTTCTTGTCGCGCACGGGATGAGGCCCTGCGCCGCGGATCGGCGCGTTGACGCGTTCGGCGAAGGCGCGCGCGCCGCCGCAATGATCGGAATGAGTGTGCGTGATCAGGATGTCGCTGACGCGCGCGGGCCCGACGGCGTCGATGAGCGCATCGAGATGCGCCGCGTTCATCGGACCGGGATCGATGACGGCGACGTCGCCTGTTCCGGCGCCGATGAGGTAGGTTCCGCTTCCCGTGTAGGTGAACGGCCCCGGGTTTTTGCAGATGACGCGGCGGATGAGCGGCGACAGCGCGGCCGGCCGCCCGTATTCAAACGCGAAATCCTTGACGAAGGGGATCGCCTGCAACGATCTCAGGCCTTCAGCCGTTCATCGACGAGCGCGGCGAAGGCGTCCGCAAGACCGCGCATCGCTTTCAGCTTGTCGTTGGAGGCGAGCGCCGAGGGCGGGCCCATATCCGTCTTGTTGGCGTCGACGATGTAGATGCGGCCGTCGGCGCGGTCTCTCAAAATGTCGAGCCCGCCGAAATCGAGGCCCATCGCGGCGGTGAAGGCGGCGATCTGGGCCTGTTCCTCGTTCGACAGCAGCGCATCGACCGGCGCGAGATCGACGCGATGGTTTTCGTTCGAGAACCTCAGGTCGCGGGCGCGGCGTTTCAGATAGACGAACGGCGCCTTGCCGCCGACAACCGGCGTTCTGATGTCGACAAAGTCGCGGCCGTCGAAAGTGTTGTCGATCAGTCGCTGATAGACATGGGACGGGCGCGGTTCGGCGACCGGGCAGGCGACAATCCGTCCGTCATGCTTGCCGTTCAGTTCCGATTTCTCGACCGCTTCGCCGCGATGCGTGCGCGGATCGATCGTCAGACTGTAGCCGAAGACCTCCTCAAAGACGCGGCTGACGACGCTTTTGCGGATGTCGTGGCAGCCGACATTGAAGGCGGGCCGGTTGGACGACGCTTGAAAGGGGGCCTGAAGAGGTGCGGTCCTGAACTCGCGGTCTTCGAAATAGAAATGGAGATCGGCTTCCGCCGGATCGTCGACGATCTTTACGTCGGCGAGCTGGCACACCGGCCAGATCGCGTAATAGGAACGCGGCTTCTTCGGAAAGAAGGAAATGCGCGCCCGCGGCTCTCGTCCCTTGACGATCCGCGCCGCCCTGACCCCCTGAACGAGCCCGATGAAGGACGCGATCCTCAGCGCATCGCGCGCAAATTCCGGGCTCCAGCGGATCTGGGCGCCGGTTTCCTTGGCGACGATGCCGCCGCCGCTGAATTCAAAATCAGAAAAGAACGCCATGCCCGGCCTGTCTTCACCGGTCCCGCAAGACCTTACGCCCGCCCTTCTTCAACATGGCTTTTTCGGCGCTGACAAGGAAATAAAGTCCGCGCGATCAGGCCTTGCGATGAAATGAGGGCGCAACTGGCATGGGTCGGCCCGGCCTTTGCGACCGCAGGGCCATGTGTGCCAGTCGTAAACAAAGTGTTAACGCGCGCCTCGCTTTGGCCGCCGCCTTAAGCCTTGCCGTCGGGCAGGCGCTCGCGGCGGACGGCCCGGCCGGCGGCAGCGCTGGCGGGCTCGCTCTCGGCGAAAGCCATGGCGGCATCACCGATCACGCCTATGTGATTGCGCCGCCCAACTGGCTTTATGTCGTCGAAAAAGAACGCGGCAGCTTCCTTGATTGCGGCGAAGGGCAGGAAACGCGATCGACCGACGCGTCGGGCCGCGACGTCGCCGAGCTGACCTGCGGCGTCACGCTGACGGAAACGATCGTCATCCCTGCGGC
>JAGRED010000201.1 GCA_020446725.1 Parvularculaceae bacterium
CTATCAAGCGCAAGATCGACCTCGCAGAAGCGCGGCTTGACGAGTTGAACGCAATCCTGCCGCGGCTCGACGCGGCGCTGGCGACACCCGGCCTTTATGAGGCGGACGTCGCGCGCGCCGTGAAACTGCAAAAGGAACGCGCGGCGCTGATCGCCGCAATCGCAGGCGCGGAGGACGCGCTTCTGGCGGCGATGGACGCCTATGAGCAGGCCAAGACGCAAACCGGCGTCTAGACGCCGGCGAAGCGATTGAGCCATGATGCGGCAGGAACGGAGAGCTCAATGAAAAAACCCGACGACTGCGGGAGCATGGACGATGTCCGCGCGGAAATCGATCGTATCGACCGCGGCCTTGTCGATCTCCTTGCCGAGCGCTGGTCCTATGTCGATCGCATGTGGACGCTGAAACGGGGACAGGCCGCGCAGGCTAATGTTCCCTGGCGCAACAAGGCGGTTGTCGAAAAGGTTCGCGCCCGCGCGGCTGAGACGGGACTGCCGCCGGAAATGGCCGAAGCGCTTTGGCGGCAGATCATCGGCTGGGGCATCCAGTATCAAGAAGAACGCCTGCGCGATTCCTGACGCTGCATGCGGCTATTTCGTAGAGAAGGATGTGCCGCTAAGAACGGCGCATGACGGACGCTCGAAAATCAGACGGCATCAATCCCGCCATCGGCGAAATGCTGAGATCGGCGCGGGATTTCCTCGCCCATGAACACTCGCTGTTTCGCACGCTTGAGCTTCGACCGATCCTGATCGGCAAGGGAAAAGCGACGTTCTCGATGGTGCTGCCGGCCGACTTCGCCGCGGCGGACGGGGCGATTCACGGCGGCCTCTATACGATCATTCTCGATTCGATCTTCGGCCTTGCGGTGTTTACGGCGCTTGAAGAGATAAAGCCGATCGCGACGATCAATTTGCGCACGGATCACATCGGATCGATCGAGCCAGGCGCGCGCGCGCTTTGCGAGGCGTCGTGCGACGCGGTTCGCGCCGACGTCGCCTATGTAAGCGGCCGCCTGACCGCCGAGGCGACCGGCGACCTTCTGGCGTCAGGAGCCGGCGCTTTCATGGTCGGCACCAAGGGACCGATGAAGGGGATGCGGTTGTGAGCGAGCGGATGGAACGCATAGAGGCGTATGCGGCGAAATCGCCGCTCGCGACATGGCTCGGCTTCAAGGCGGCCGCCGACGCGGAGACATTCACCCTCACCTTCAACGAAGCCCATATCGGCAATCCGGCCATCAAGGCGTTGCATGGCGGCGTAATCTCGGCGTTTCTCGAATTCGTCATGCAGGCCGATCTGACGGCGCGGACGGGCGGCGGGGTTTCGACCGTAAATATGTCGATCGAATATCTTTCTTCCTCGCGTCCCGAAAATATGACAGCGCGCGTTCGGCTTCTGAAGGAAGGCCGCCGCATCGCCTATCTGGAAGCTGAGGGCTGGCAGAGCGACGAAACCCGCCTCGTCGCTGTCGCGAGAGGCTGCTTCAAACTCGGCTAGAATATTTTTTTCGCCCCCTATGCAAATCGGCCGGCGTTGACCAGATACGTGTCGCCCCATCAACCGGAGCGACTTTCCCCATGGACTGGCTTTCGATCGCAGGCGGCCTCGTCGTCCTGACGCTTGGTGCTGAACTATTGATACGCGGGGCAACGGCAATAGCCCGGCGTTACGGCGTTTCGGACCTCCTGATCGGGCTGACGCTTGTCGGCTTCGGCACGTCAACGCCCGAACTCGTTTCGAGCATTCAGGCGGCGTTCATGGGCTCGCCTGGCGTCGCTGTCGGCAATGTCGTCGGATCGAACATCGCCAATATCCTGCTCATCCTGGGCCTATCCGCGTTCATCGCCCCCTTCGACGTTGAACGAAAAGCATTCAGGCGCGACGGCGTCGTCGTTCTCGCCGCGACGCTTCTCGCCATCGCCGTTTCGATGACCGGCGTCTTTGACCGCGCGGCCGGCGCGGGTTTCCTCGCTGCGATCACGCTTTATATCGCCTACGCCTTCGTCACCGAAAGAAGCGCGCCGCAGTCAGCCGAAGCTGCGCACCACGCCGCGGAAGGCGCCGCGCTTCCCGCCGGACCGAAATCGCCGATGCTTGATCTCGCCATGGCGCTCGCAGGCCTTGTCCTTCTCGTCCTCGGCGCCAAATTCCTTGTCACCGGCGCCATCAGCGTCGCAGCGTCTCTCGGCGTTTCGGAAACGGTGATTGGGCTGACCGTCGTCGCCATCGGCACATCGCTTCCTGAACTCGTCACCTCATCGATGGCCGCACTGCGCGGCAAGTCGGGTCTCGCGCTCGGCAATGTCGTCGGCTCAAACATCTACAACCTGCTCGGCATTCTCGGCGCGACAGCGCTCATCCATCCGGTGGCGGCGCCCGCGCGTATCGTCGCCTTCGACAATTGGGTGATGCTCGCGGCGACGCTTGCGATGATCTTGTTCGTCGTCACGCGAAACCGTCTCAACCGTCTTGAAGGCGCAGCGCTTGTCGCCGGTTACGGCGCCTATCTCACCTGGCTCGTCATCGACGCCTAAGGCGAATGAAACAGAGGCGCTTCCGATTTTGCCGGAAGCGCCCCAGTTCAACTAGCAGGTGCAAGATACGCAAAAAGCAGAAGTCAAACTCTACGCAACACGCCCCTTCTTGGGATCTATAAAGATCCAAGCAGCGCCACAGGATCGACCGCCTTCAGATTCTGCCGAATTTCGAAATGGAGTTGCGGTTCTTTCGCCGAGCCGGTCTGGCCGACCTTGGCGATCACCTGACCGCGGCGAACGCGTTCGCCTTTTTTCACCAGCATCGCGTCATTATGCGCATAGGCGGTGACGAAACCGTCATCATGCTTGATCAGCAACAGATTGCCATAGTCCTGCAATTCCGAACCGCGATAGACGACTTCGCCGTCCGCCGCGGCGCGAACCGGCGTGCCGACCGGCGCCGCGATATTGACGCCGTCATTGCGCTTGCCGGTCGATGACAATCCATAGGACCCGATGACCGCGCCCTGAACCGGCCAGTCGAAGAGGCTCGGCTTTTTCGCCGGCTCAGCGCCGTAGGAAACATTGCGCGCAATATCAGCGACATCGCCGCGCGTTTGCGCCGCGTGGTTTTCAACCGGCGCCGCAGCCGCGACCCGCGCGCCCGGAATGCGCAGCGTTTCGCCGACGGCGAGCGTGTAAGGCGCGCGCAGACGATTGGCGCGCGCGATCTCATTAACGTCCGCGCCGGTGGCGCGTGAAATCGAATAAAGCGTATCTCCCGGCTTCACGATATGCGCGCCTTCGCGAACGCTTGCGACCGAAGCTGATGCGGCGGGCGCGCTCGCGTGGGATGGCGGCACGGATGTCGACGGCACGCGGATCGTTTGTCCGACGGACAACGTGTAAGGCGGCGCGAGATGATTGAGCGCAATGATCGCCTGCGGCGCGGCGCCGGTGCGGCGCGAAATCGCATAGACGGTGTCGCCCGGCAGAACCGTCACCTGTCCCGGCAACGCGTCATCGGCGCCGATGGATGCGGGTTCGGCGGCGGCGGTCAGATAGACCGGCTCGGCGCCGTAATCGATGCGCCCTTCGCGGCCGGATTCCGTCACCGGCGTCAACGGCGCAAGGCGGCTCGACGCGACAGCCGGCGAGACGCCGTCCGAATAAGAGGGCGCGCTTGCGTAAACAGGCGCGCTCGCTGCGCGGCGTTCGGCGGCGATCTGGTCAGGCGATGTGTAGATGCGCGCAGTCGAGGCGGTCGGCGGCGTGCCGTAGACGACCGGCGCGTGGTTGTGACTCCCGCAGCCTGCGAGCGCACTCGACGCCAACAGCGTCAGGGTCCACCCAAGCTTCATCATCACAACCTCCTTGCCCCATTGGCCGGCGCGATCCGGCGTTAACCTTACAGTAAGAATTGGCTTCTTCGGTTAACAAGCGGTTAAGAATCGAATCACGTCGCGCCGCGGGGGTCAACACGCGTCGCGCGCCGCGCCGCGCAACTATTTGGCGAAGACGTCCGCCAGTTTGCGGCGCGAATCCTCATGCGTCAGCGCGAGGTGCAACGGCGTAATCGAGATTTTGCCGTCATAGATGGCGCGAAGATCAACGCCCGCCGGCGGGTTCGACAGCGACTGCTCGTAGCCGTACCAATAATACTTCCCGCCCCTTAAATCCTGACGTTCCTCGATGAAGAGCTTGAAGTCGTCGCGATGGCCCTGCGTCGTCACTTCGACCCCGGCGACGTCGTCAGGGTCGCGGTCGGGAAAATTCACATTGATGACGACATCGACCGGCCAGCCCGCTTCAAGGAGTTTGGCGATGATCGCCGGCCCGTGGCGTTCGGAGGTTTCCCAGCGCGCCTTGTCGCGATGAAGCCGCGCAAGCGAGAGCGCGATCGAGGGGATGCCGAGCGACATGCCCTGAAACGCGCCGGCGATGGTGCCCGAAACCGTCACGTCCTCGGCGAGGTTCTGGCCGTTATTGACGCCGGACAGCACAAGGTCCGGCATTTTTCCGCCGAGCAGCTTTTGCGTCGCCATCATCACCGCATCCGACGGCGTTCCGGAAACGGAAAATCGCTTCGGATCGTATTCGCGGATGCGGATCGGATTGGCGAGCGTCAGCGCGCGCGCCGCGCCCGACTGTTCTTCATGCGGCGCGACGACCCAGACATCGTCCGACAAGTCGCGCGCGATTTTTATGAGGCTTTCGAGCCCGCGCGCGTGAATGCCGTCGTCATTAGTGCACAGAATTCTCATACTACCCCGTCATCCCGCACGCGCCGCAGCATGAAATGATGCGCCGCAGATGCGGGATCTATAAGCCTCCATGGATCCCGGATCAGCGCAGCAGCGTTCCACGCTGCAGCGCATCCGGGATGCCGTTTCAACGCTCATCGCCCGATCACCGTCACGCCGCCCATAAAGGGCTGCAGCGCCGCCGGCACCGCGACCGATCCGTCTTCCTGCTGGTAGTTTTCAAGCACGGCGACGAGCGTTCGCCCGACCGCGAGGCCGGAGCCGTTCAGCGTGTGTGCGAATTCCGTCCCCTTCTCGCCCTTCTTCCTGAACCGCGCCTTCATGCGCCGCGCCTGGAAGGCGCCGCAATTGGAACAGGAGGAAATTTCACGGTAGCGGTTCTGGCCGGGCAGCCACACTTCGATGTCATAGGTCTTCTGCGAGGCGAACCCCATGTCGCCCGTGCAGAGCGCCATGGTGCGGAACGGCAAGTCCAGCTTCTTGAGGATCGATTCCGCGCAAGACGTCATGCGCTCATGTTCCTCGTTCGACTTGTCCGGCGCCGTGATCGAAACGAGTTCGACCTTTGAAAACTGATGCATGCGGATCATGCCGCGCGTGTCCTTGCCGGCCGCGCCCGCCTCCGAGCGGAAGCACGGCGTCCAGGCGGTGAACCGCAAGGGAAGCTCCTCGGCGTCGACGATCGAATCCGCGACGATATTCGACAGCGTCACTTCGGCCGTCGACGTGAGCCAGTAGCCGTTCGTCGTGCGGAAGAGATCTTCTTCAAATTTCGGCAGCTGCCCGACGCCAAAAGGAGCATTGTCGCGCACAAGCGCGGGCGGCGAACATTCCGTATAGCCGAACTCGCCGGTATGCGTGTCGAGCATCAGGCTGGCGATGGCGCGTTCCATCCGCGCGAGCGCGCCTTTGAGGAGAACGAAGCGCGCGCCTGACATTTTGGCCGCCGTCTCGAAATCCATGAGGCCTAGGGCTTCGCCGATGTCGAAATGCTCTTTGGCGTTATTGATCCGCTTAGGCGCGCCCCATTTGCTGATCTCGACATTGTCGTTCTCGTCCCTGCCGTCCGGGACGTCGGCGGCGGGGATGTTCGGGATCGCGGCGAGAAGATCGTCGAGCTTTTTCTGGAGCGCCCGCTGTTCGTCCTCCAGCTTCGGCATTTCGTGTTTGAGGATTTCGACCTCAGCCATCAGCCGCGTCGCTTCCGCCTCATCCTTTTTCGCCTTCGCCGCGCCGATCGCCTTCGAGGCGGCGTTCCTTTTCGTCTGCAGGTCCTGCAGGGTCGTCGTCAGCGCGCGCAATTCCGCGTCGAGCGAGACAAGGTCGTTCGCCTGCGCTTCAAGGCCCCGGCGTTTCAGGCCGGCGTCAAAACGGTCGGGATTGTCCCGGATTTCTTTAAGGTCATGCATGGGGCGGACGTATAGAGCCTGTTCGGCGGGAGGCAAATGCGGCGCCCGCGCGGTTTGGGGTTTTGTGTTTTTTCGTGGTTTCATGCGGGGTCCAGGCGCAAAAGGCGCCCCTTTTTCCGGCAAGGGGGCGCCTTTCGCCCGCGGCGCGAACCCTCGCGGCCGGACGCCCGATTCCGGCCCGGCGGACAAATCCCGGCATTCGCCGATTTGAGTGAGCAACCGCATGACGCCTTTCAATCTCCCTGTCGCCGGATAAGCGGCGAGGTTCCGTTACCGACAGAAGTCTAGGGCCTTCGCCGGGGTGTCGGATAAGTCGGGGGACAAGTGGTGGGATAACCAGGGGGATAAGTGGTTGGATAAGTGGTGGGACAAGTTTTTTTCTCGCCGCGAATTCAACCGCTTACATGGTTAACGCAAAAAGTTTGCGGCGCGCGGCATCGACTGAAAATCCATAGCAGGAAGTTCCAATTCCTATTACCGCAGGCGGGTATTCCGTAGGCGAATGGTCAACTTATGGGGGCGCTGAAGAAAGGCGTCGCCCCGGATGCATTGCGGCGCGCAGACAGCAATTGACCGCTTCGCGGTCGGGTCGCCC
>JAGRED010000202.1 GCA_020446725.1 Parvularculaceae bacterium
CGATATTCCAACGCTCATCGAAACGCTGACGCTGCAATATGAAAACCGCGGCGTCGTCCTTTCGAAAGCGGCCGGCAAATATCGCTTCGTCACCGCGCCCGATGTCGCGCATGTGCTCGAGAAGGAAAAGATCGAGCCGAAAAAGCTCACCCGCGCCGCGCTCGAAACGCTGGCGATCATCGCCTATCACCAGCCTTGCACGCGCGCCGACATTGAAGACGTGCGCGGCGTCGCCGTTTCGCCGGGCTCGCTCGACCAGCTGATGGAAATCGGCTGGGTGCGGCTGCGCGGCCGTCGTCGCTCGGCACCCGGCCGGCCGATCCTTTACGGCACGACGCAGGCCTTCCTTGAGCATTTCAATCTTGAAAGCGTCGCCGACCTTCCCGGCATGGCGGATCTGAAAGCCGCCGGTCTTCTCGATGCGCGCCTGCCGCCGGGCTTTTCGGTGCCCGCGCCGACGGACGAAGTTGACGGCGAGGATATCGACGAAGTCGGCGAGGAAACCGAGTTCGTTAAGGATTTCCATGAGGACGCTGAGGAAACCGCCGACTAGCGCGGCCTGCGCAATCCTTAACGTCGCTCGGGGCGGGGGATTTGCGCCCCCGCCCGGCGCGTCCTACATAGAGCTGAGATAGTTCAAGGAGGCCGCAATGGCCGTCGGACCCTGGCAAATACTGATCATTGTCGTGCTCGCGCTGCTGCTCTTCGGCGGCGGCGGCAAGATCTCTTCGCTGATGGGTGATTTCGCCAAGGGCATCAAGGCGTTCCGCAAGGGTCTTCAGGACGATGACAAAGCGCTCGAAGACCGCGCCGACAAGGCTGAGGATGTGACGCCGAAAGCCAAGGACGGGGCGCATTAAGCCTCTCCCGACCCGCGTGAGGGCGTCATGAACCTGATGCCGCAAATCGGCTTTTTCGAGATCGTGCTCGTCGCGGTGATCGCGCTCATCGTCGTCGGTCCTAAGGACCTGCCGCGCCTGATGCGTCTCGCCGGCCGCGTCGTCGCGCAGGCGCGCCGCATGGCGGGCGAGTTCACCGCCGCCTTCAACCAGATGGCCCGCGAGACCGAGATGGAGGAGATGCGCCGGGAGATTGAGGCGCTGAAGCGCGACAATGTTTTCGCCGACGCCAAACGCTCCATCGAGGATGCGACGAAACCGGTCGAGGATGCGGTTCGCGAGGAGGCCGCCGGCATTCGCGCCGACGCAGCGAAGCCTTTGACTGAGCGCGCCGAGTGAACCTTCCGGTCGAAAAGAAAGAGCCGCCCCAGGAAGAGGATGAAGTCGCCGCCTCCGCCGCGCCGCTCATCGATCACCTCACTGAACTGCGCGAGCGTCTCATCATCATGCTCGGCGCCGTCGCAATCGCCTTCGTTCTCTGTTTTGCGTTTTCAAAACAGATCTTCAATGTGCTGATCATTCCCTTTGTCGAGGCGGTCGGGCAGGCGAACGCCGGCAAGGACCCGACGCTATATTTCGCGCCGCTTGAATTTTTCTTCACGCGCGTTCGTCTCTCGGTGTTCGCGGCGGTCGTCGTCGCCTTCCCGATGATCGCCTACCAGGTCTATCGCTTCGTCGCGCCGGGGCTTTACCGGCGCGAGAAACAGGCGGCGGCGCCTTTTCTTCTTGCA
>JAGRED010000203.1 GCA_020446725.1 Parvularculaceae bacterium
AGCTGACGGCGTCGCCGCTTTCCGTCGCGATCGCGCTCATGAGCGAGCCGTCCGGACTAACCGGCGATGCGGCGCCAAAACGCAAAGGCGCACAGATTGTCGGGCCGCCGGGATTTGATACGCTCGTCGCGCTCGGCGCATTCGGATCCGGCGGCGGCGGAAATCCCGGATCGCCGCCAACCGTCAATCCAGTCGATAATCCTGTCGACAATCCCGGCGGCGGCGATGCGGGCGCCAATCCGAACGACAGCGAAACGCCGCCGGTGATTGTTCCTGAAAATCCTTCCGCGCCGCCGGTGCTCGAAACGCCGCTTCCCGGCGCGCTCATCCTGTTCGCAAGCGCCATCGCCGGATTTTCCTTTTCTCGACGCATCAGGAGGGGGTAGCCCGATCGCTTCGGGCTTGGGGCGAAACGCCCGCGGGTCTTTCAGGCCCGCGGGCGTTTTGCATTTCGCGACACGCGCCTCCCCTCAACGTTTGTAGGGGAATGCGACACATCGACCTCATGAAATGGATGGAAACCAATATTCAATCTTTGGCGACAAGAAATCACCATAATCAAGACTGGAATCATTCTATAATTATGATATTCGCGATTCATCTGTATTGGCGTTTACACCGGGGGAGACATGGACAAGCGCGATCTGAAAAGCCTATGGAAACAGCCGCATTCCAGCACTTGTTTTCTAATTGATTTCGATAAGGCGCAGGTCGTCGCAGGACCGGCGAACGACATGCATTTCCTGATTGTCGCCGGTGAGAAACCGTGGGTGACGATGAACGCCTCGCTGCAGCCGCGGATCTATGTCGACAAGCCGGATTACTGGCAGATTGAAGTCGTCGGCCGCCAGAGCGGCGTCGGCCTTCCGACAACCGGCCCCTATTCGATCTCGATCGACTTGTCGGCGTCGCGCGGACGCAAGGGCGTCGAAGTCGTCGGCGCGGCGAAGACCCAGCGCATCGACATCGCCGGCTGACAATCGCACATCAGCCCGTCAAGGCGCGGTCGGATAGGTTTTCTTCATATAGGCGATCGACTTCTTTACGATCGCTTCAAGAACGCTGAGATCGACGTCGTCGAGCCTGTTGATGTAAAGGCAGGATTTTCCCGTCTTGTATTTGCCGAGCTTCTTAAAAAGCGGGTCGCTCTCCGGCGCGCCGCCCATGACGTAAAAGACGATGGCGCCTGCGCGCGGAGAAAAGCCGGTCATGCACATGTCGCCTTCGCGGCCGCTGTCATATTTATAGTGGTAAGAGCCAAAGCCGATAATCGAAGGCCCCCACATCTTCGGTTTGAGGCCCGTCCACTTCTTCATCAGCGTGAGCGCGGCTTTGGCGTCCTTTCGCCTTTGATCCCCCGGAACGGCGGCGATAAAATCCTCGACGCTTCTCGCCGTCGGCTTCGTCTTCATCTCTGCGGATTTTTTCGGCGCAGCTTTCTTGCCCGAAGTTTTCGCCGTCGCCTTTTTCTTCGTCGCCTTTTTCTTCAGCGTTTTTTTCTTCACTGGCATGGGCGAGGCTTCCTTCTATTTCGGCGCCTCGCCTGTCGCCTTCGCCCAGTCGGCCGGCAGCTTTCTCGCCGTCCAGAAATAGGCGCAGACCGCAATGGCGCTTGAGATGACAAGGGTCGACATCGCGATCTGCAGCCCCTTCACTTCGCCATAGGTTTTCGCAAAGACGTCGGAAAGGCCGCCGACCCAGAGCGGCGCGAGGCCGAGCGCGATAAGATTGAGGATGAAGAACATGAAGGCGACTGCGAAGGCGCGCATATTCGCCGGCGCCAGCGTCTGAACGAGCGCCCATGTCGGCCCGAGATAAAGGCCGAGCCCCACCAGAAACGGCGCAGCCCAGAAAAACGCCCAGAAGGGCGACGGCGCCCATAGCTGGAACAGGCCGACGGGTATCGTGAACAGCATGCCGAGTGCGGGGATCGACGCGTACGCGCCTTTGTTCGTCTTGCCGTAGTGATCCGTCAGCATGCCGCCGAGATAGGTGCCGAGCACATAGGCGGTGCCGTTGAGAATGCCGAGCGGCACGGTGATTTCCTGATAGGGCAGCTCGAACGTGCGTCGATAGTAATCAACCGCCCAAAGGCCGACGCCGTAGCCGGTGAACGATGCGGCTGTCGCCGCAACGAGAAGCCCCCAGAATGACGGAATGGCGAGAAGCGTCGACACGCCCTCCCTGAACGACACCGGATGAACTGATTTGCCCGCATCCTGCGCGCCGCGAACCGGCTCTCGCACCGTCAGCCGCAGGATGATGGCGAGCGCGACGCCCGGAATGCCGACAACGAAAAACGCATTGCGCCAACCGAGATTTTCAAGCACCCATCCGCCGGCGAGAAAAGCGAGCATTTGGCCGAAGGGAATGCCGAGCGAATAGAGCGACAGCGCCGTTGATCGTTTTTCCTTCGGGAAATAGTCGGAAATGATCGAGTGCGAAGGCGGCGAGCCGCCCGCCTCCCCGACGCCGACGCCGATGCGCGCCAGCGCAAGCTGCGTCGCGTTTGCGGCAAGGCCCGACAGCGCCGTGAACCCCGACCAGACGGCGAGCGCGATCGTGACGATGTTGACGCGGTTCCAGCGATCGGCCGCCCACGCGATCGGAATGCCGAGCAGCGTGTAAAGAACGGCGAAGGCGAGCCCCTTTAAAAGACCCAGCATTGAGTCCGAGAGGCCGAGATCTTCCTTGATCGCCGGCGAGACGATCGCAATGATCTGCCGGTCGACGAAATTGAACGTATAGACGAGCGTCAGGATCGCGAGGACGTACCACGCATAGGGATCCGTCTTCCCGTCCGTTTTATTTGCAGGGATAGGCGACGCAGCGCCGTCGGTCACCGAACGAACCCGGTCACGCAAGCAAAGGCGGCGCGTCCGATTGCGGCGACCACGCGCGGGTTTTCAAATTCAAGCAGCATCTCGATCGCCTCAAGCGGCGTGTCGGCGCGCGACAGGTCGACCGTGTAACGGGCGAGGTCCTGCAAATCGCGATTCTCAAGGCGCTCATCGAGGTCGTCGACCATGCACTCGGCCATCGCGGGCGAGAGGCCGATCGCCTGGAAACGGTCGTTAAGCGTCGCCCTGGCGGTTGTCGCGCAGGAGGCGAGCAAAATGAGCGCGAACGCCGCCCCGACCAGTTGACCCGTGATCCGCATGAGATTCCTCCGCCTTTTGCGCTCTTCGACATTGTCGCGGCCATGACCATGCGTAAGATGCGGGCCTTTCGCAAGCCGAGCATGCAGGAAATCCAATGAAAGCGATGATGAGCGTCGAACCGGGCGGACCGGACAGCCTCAAACTGATGGAGGTTCCAACACCCGAGCCGGGTCCGGGACAGATTCGAATCGCGGTGAAGGCCGCCGGCGTCAATTTTCCCGATACGCTCATCATTCGCGACATGTACCAGTTCCGCCCGCCCCGCCCCTTCGCGCCGGGCGGCGAGGTCGCCGGCGTCATCGATGCCCTTGGCGACGGCGTTTCAGCCTTCGCCAAGGGCGACCGCGTTCTCGCGATGACGCTGCAAGGGGGCTATGCGACCGACCTCATCGTCGACGCTAAGGCCGCCGTTAAAATTCCCGATGCGATGCCGTTCGACGAAGCCGCCGGCTTCCTGATGACATACGGCACCTCGCATTACGCGCTGAAAGATCGCGCGCACCTCAAAAGCGGTGACTCGCTTTTCATTCTCGGCGCGGCGGGCGGCGTCGGCGCGGCGGCGATCGAGATCGGCAAGGCGATGGGCGCGAAAGTGATCGCCGGCGTTTCATCGCCGGAGAAAGCCGCCTTCGCGCGCGAGCTCGGCGCCGATGATTTCGTCATCTATCCGAAAGACATCGACAAGGACGGGCAGAAAAACCTGTCGAACCAGATCAAGGCCGCCGCCGCGAAGCTGACCGGCGGCGACGGCGTCGATGTCGTCTATGACGCGGTCGGCGGCGATTACGCCGAACCCGCCGTTAGGGCGCTCGCCTGGGAGGGACGGTTCCTCGTCGTCGGCTTTCCCGCCGGCATCCCGCGCCTGCCGCTCAATCTGACGCTCTTGAAAAGCTGCCAGATCGTCGGCGTCTTCTGGGGCGCGTTCACCATGCGCGATCCGAAGCGCCACGCGGCGCATGTCGCAGAACTTCTGAAATGGTACACGGAAGGCAAAGTGAAACCGCGCGTCACAGCAAGGTTTCCACTCGAACAGGCGGCTGAGGCGCTGAAGCTTGTCGAGAGCCGTCAGGTGCAAGGAAAAGCCGTTTTGACGATGGATTGATCAATCGATCAGACGAAACCCGTTATGACGTCCTCTTTGATGCTGACTAAAACCCGAGGAATCGAAAGATGATCCGCTCATTTCTGTTCGCTTGCGCACTTATCTTGATGATCGTCCCGGCGGACAACGCAGCCGCCGAGCCCAAAGGCGCGAAAGAAGGCGATTTCGTCATCGAGAATTTCGAGTTCCGGTCGGGCGAGACGCTTCCCGAACTGAACCTTCATTACACGACGCTCGGCAAGCCTAAGCGCGACAAGGATGGGCATATCGTCAACGCCGTCATGATCCTGCACGGCACGGGCGGCACGGGGCAGCAATTCTTCCGTCCGCAATTCGCGGATGTTCTGTTCAAAAAAGGCGGGCTGCTCGATCCCGCGAAATATTACATCATCCTGCCGGACAATATCGGCCACGGAAAATCGTCAAAGCCGAGCGACGGCCTTCGCGCACGTTTTCCGGAATATGATTATCACGACATGGTCGCGCTGCAGCATCGCCTCCTTACCGAAGGGCTCGGCGTCGATCATCTGCGCCTTCTCATGGGCACATCGATGGGCTGCATGCACGGCTTCATGTGGGGCGAGATCTATTCCGACTTCGTCACGGCGATGATGCCGCTCGCCTGCCAGCCGGTCGAGATCGCCGGGCGCAATCGCATGTGGCGCAAGATGACGATCGACGCGATCCGGAACGATTCCGTCTGGAAGAACGGCGATTATGAGGAACAGCCGAAAGAAGCGCTCAGAACCGTCGCAAGTCTTCTCCTCATCGCCGGCGGTTCGGCGATCCCGCTGCAGGAAGAATTCCCGACGCGCGAGGCGGTCGATCCGATGGTTGAGGCGCGCATCGCGCAATATGTCGATACGATGGACGCCAATGACTGGCTCTATCAGGTCTCGGCGTCGAAGAGTTACGACCCCGCACCCGATCTCGAAAAGATCACGGCGCGCATCACATGGATCAATTCGGCCGACGATTTCATCAACCCGCCTGAGCTTGGGATCGCCGAGCGCGAAGCCGCGCGATTGAAGAACGGAAAATACGTCCTCATCCCCGCGAGCGCTGAAACGAAAGGACACGGCACGCACACTTGGGCGGCGCTGTGGGAAGGCGAACTCGCCGAGCTGCTGCATGATACCGCAGATGCGAAGTGATCAAATCATGCCCTGAACGCTTTTGCTTCGCCCTTCGAATGCGCTAGCGTCTTCTCAAATTGAAGATCGCAGCGAGGGGCGTTGAATGAAAATCAGACACGGGATCACTTTTGCCGCGGCGCTTGCGCTGTCGGCCGCACCGGCTGTCGCCGCCGAAAAGGACGATGCGGACAATTCGCGCAAATTCACCGCCGAGCGCGTCTTCGACCTCGAATACGCCGACGATCCGCAGATTTCGCCGAACGGCCGGACGATCGTCTATGCGCGCCGGTCGATGGACCGGATGACCGACAAGGACGTCGCCGACCTCTGGACGATCGACACGTCGAGCGGCGCGCACCGCCCGCTGATCGACGGCGCCGGCTCCATCGCCTCAGCGCGCTGGTCGCCGACGGGCGACCGCCTTCTCTATCTCGCGCCCGGCGAGAATTCGCTTGAACTGCGCGTTCTTTATGTCGACAGCGGCGAGAGCTTTTCGCTCGCGCAATTGCCGGAAGGACCCGGCGCGCCCGTCTGGTCGCCTGACGGCAAGACGATCGCCTTTTCAATGCTCGTTCCGAAGGACGCGCCGAGTTTTGCAAAACCGGTGAAAGCGCCCGAAGGCGCCAAATGGAACGCGCCTTTCCGCGTCTTCGACAAGATGCAGATCCGGTTCGACGGCGCGGGCTACCTGCCGCACGGAACGACGCATGTCTTCACCATTCCGGCCGAAGGCGGCACGCCGCGCCAGGTGACGAAAGGCGATAATGATTTCGACGGGCCGCAATGGCTCGACAATTCAACCCTGCTCGTCGTCGGCAATGACGTCGAAGACGCCTATCTCGATCCGATCGAGAGCGAAATTTACGCCGTCAACCTCAAAGACCTTTCCATGAAGGCGCTGACGACGCGCGACGGCCCGGACCTTTCGCCGGTCGTCTCGCCCGACGGCAAGCGCATCGCCTTTCTCGGCTATGACGACGCGCTGAAATCCCATCAGGAAACCGATCTTTACGTGATGAACCGCGACGGGTCGGGCGTGACCAATCTGACGCGGAATTTCGGTCGAAGCATCGACGCCATCGCCTGGCGGGGCGGCGCGATCGTCGGACAGGCGGAGGTCGACGGCGACATCCATCTCATTTCGTTCAGCCTCGGCGGGGCTGCGACGACGCTCGTTAAAGGCGTCGGCGGAACGTCGTTCGGGAGGCCCTATGCGCAAGGGAGTTTCTCCGTCGCGCGCAGCGGCGGCGCAATCGCCTACACCGCCGGCTTTGCGGATCGCCCCGCCGAAGTCGGTCTTGCGCGCGGCGGCTCGCCGAAGGTCCTCACCGCGCTCAACGCCGATCTACTCCCCTATCTCGACATGGCGAAGATTGAAGAGATCAAGGTCAAATCGAGCGCGGATGATCGCGAGATCGAAGCCTGGGTCGCGCTGCCCCACGGCTTCAAAGCGGATGGAACCTTTCCGCTCATCCTCGAAATTCACGGCGGACCGTTCGCGATGTACGGACCCTATTTCGCCGCGGAGATCCAACGCTATGCAGCGGAAGGCTATGTCGTCGTCTATGTGAACCCGCGCGGGTCGACCGGCTATGGCGAGGATTTCGCGCAGCTCATCGATCTCGCTTATCCGGGCAATGATTATGACGACCTGATGAGCGTCGTCGATTCGCTCGTCGCCAAAAACTATGTCGATGAGAAACGCCTGTTCGTCACCGGCGGGTCGGGCGGCGGCGTGCTGACCGCATGGATCGTCGGCAAGACGGACCGCTTCGCCGCGGCCGCATCGATCAAGCCCGTCATCAACTGGTCGACGATGGCGCTGATGGGCGATATCGGCGCCTATGTAACGCGCCACTGGATCAGGGCGAACCCCTGGGAAGATCGCGACATCTACTGGAAACTGTCGCCGCTGTCGCTCGTCGGGAATGTCACGACGCCGACGATGCTGATGGTCGGCGAGGAAGACTGGCGCACGCCGACATGGGAGGCGGAGCAGTTTTACGGCGCCCTGAAGCTGCGCAAGATCGACACCGCGCTCGTCCGCGTGCCGAGTTCCCCGCACTACATCGCCTCACGGCCGAGCCGGCTCATCGCCAAGACCGACAACATCATGGGGTGGTTCGCCAAATACGATCCCGCAAATGCGAAAGAGACTGCGGACGGCGAATAGCAAAGGAGGTCTTCCAATCGGGAGGCGACATCCTCTAGGCTTCCATGACCTGCCACGCGGGAGGCCGATCGGGATATGGGCGTAACGAGCGTTCAGTCTGCGGCGCCGGGCGAAAGCCACACGACCGACGCCGTCATCATCGGCGCCGGCCCTTGCGGTCTTTTCGCCGTTTTCGAGCTCGGCCTTCTCGGCATCAAGGCGCATGTCATCGACATTCAGGACAAGCCCGGCGGGCAATGCGCCGAGCTCTATCCGGAAAAGCCGATCCTCGACATTCCGGGCATTCCGGTCGTCACCGGCGCCGATCTCGTCAGCCGGCTGATGGAGCAGATTGCGCCTTTCGGCGCCGTCTTTCATCTCAATGAGATGGCCGACAGTCTCGACCAGACGTCGGCGGGATGGCGCATCACCACAGACCTCGGCACGACGATTGACGCAAAAGTCATCGTCATCGCCGCCGGCGGCGGCTCCTTCACCCCAAAGAAGCCGCCGATCCCCGGCATCGATGCCTATGAAGGAACATCCGTCTTCTACGCCGTCAGAAAGCGCGACGCTTTCGCCGGCAAGCGGCTCGTCATTGCAGGCGGCGGCGATTCCGCGCTCGACTGGACAATCAATCTCGAACCGATCGCAGAGCGCATCACGCTCATCCACCGGCGCGACGAATTTCGCGGCGCGCCCGAAAGCGTTGAACGCATGCGCGCGCTCGTCGAGGCCGGCAGGATCGATCTGAAGATCGCGCAGATCAAGGGGCTTGAAGGCGATGACGGGATGATCGCCGGCGTCACGGTCGAGAACGACGACGGCGCAAGCGTCATTCCCTGCGAGGCGATGATCGCGTTTTACGGCCTTACGATGAAGCTCGGGCCGATCGCCGATTTCGGCCTCAACCTCCACGAAAACCGGATCGCCGTCGATACTGAGAAATTCGAAACCTCAACGCCCGGCATCTTCTGCATCGGCGACATGGCGCACTATCCAGGCAAGCTGAAGCTCATCCTTTCCGGCTTTCACGAATCCGCGCTGATGAGCCACGGCGCGTTTCACTTCGTCTTTCCGGACAAGAAACTGAAATTCCAGCACACGACGAGCGCCAAGGAATTGCAGCAGACGGTGACCGGATCCGCGCCGGCCGATTAGCGGCGCGAAGGTTTTGCACGGTTCCCCGTTAACCATATAGCGCCTTGAATCTGCGGCGCTTTGCAAAGTTATCCCCCTACTTATCCAACACCTTCGCGCCTGCCCTATGATGATCGTCATCGCGGACCATCGCAGCTGCGTTTCACGCGGCCGCGCATCCGGGATGACGCAAAGCAAACGGAGGATGCGCGTGAAGACAACACATGATGCGATTGCAACGCGCGCACCTCTTTTGCGGGAAATTGAAAGTTACGGATTATACGGACAAAATCGCTGCAACCCGCATCCGGCCTCAGTTCAAGCTCATGGCCTATGCGGGGACAATCCGCAAAATCCGGCGAAATTTCCCGAAAAGCGCGAAACGCCTTACGATGCCGAAATCTGCGCGAGCGCCGCGGCGAGCTTTTCCTTGCGTTCGCTGAACGAAATCCGTCGTTCGCGGTTTTCCTCAACAATCTCGGCCGGCGCGCGTTCAACGAAATTCTTGTTCGCCATCTTCTTGTCGATGGCGTCGATTTCCTTGTCGCATTTGTCGATCTCTTTCTTGAGGCGCGCTTTTTCCGCGTCCATGTCGATAATCCCGGCGAGCGGCAGCGCGAAGACGCCGCCTTCATGCACGACCTGCACCGCGCCTTTCGGCGCGTCGGGGGCGACATGAACGGAATCAAGGCGCGCAAGCCGCGCAATAAGATCGCGATAAAGATCGAGGCTGAGCGAGACGCTTGCATCGGGGGCGATCGCGACCATCGGAATTTTCGCACCGGCGGGCACATTCATTTCAGCCCGCGCCGAACGGATCGCCGTGATGAGGCCGATCATCCAGTTGATTTCCGCCGCCGCCTTTTCCGCCGCCGGAAACTCGGCCGGCTTCGGCCAGTGCGCGATGACAAGCGCGCCGTCGCGGCGCGCCGTCGCATTCCACAGCTCTTCGGTGATGAAGGGCATGAAAGGATGCAGGAGCTTCAATATCTGCGAGAGCACCCACGCGGTCGCTTTTCGCGTTTCATCTTTCGCCGGACTGTCGGCGCCCATCAGGATCGGCTTCGCCAGTTCCAGATGCCAGTCGCAGAAGACGTTCCACACGAAGCGGTAGATGGCGCCCGCCGCATCGTTGAAGCGGTAGTTTTCGAGCGCTTCCGTCGCTTCGGCCGCACATTTGCCGGCCTCGTGAACCACCCACTGGTTGAGCGTTTCCTTCGCCGTCGCGGGATCGAACGCCGGATCGAACGCGCATTCGTTCATTTCGCAAAAACGCGCCGCATTCCACAGCTTTGTGCCGAAATTCCGGTAGCCTTCAACCCGCGCTTCGGCGAGGCGAATATTGCGTCCCTGCGCCGCCATCGCCGCAAGCGTGAACCGCAAGGCGTCCGCGCCGTATTTGTCGATCAGCGTCAGGGGGTCGATGACATTCCCCTTCGACTTCGACATTTTCTGGCCCTTCTCGTCGAGAACGAGCGCGTGGATGTAGACGTCCTTGAAGGGCGCTTCCTTCATGAAGTGACAGCCCATCATCATCATGCGCGCGACCCAGAAAAAGATGATGTCGAAGGCGGTGACGAGAACGCTGGTTGGATAATGCCGCTTCAGCTCCGGCGTTTCATCCGGCCAGCCGAGCGTCGAGAAAGGCCACAGCGCGGAGGAAAACCAGGTGTCGAGCACATCTTCGTCGCGCACGAGAAGCGGCCCCTCGCCGCCTTCATGCCGGCGCATATTGTTGATGTCTTCAAGGCTGTAGCCTTCGGCCGCGTAACGCCGGATCGCCTCTTTCGTCGCTTCCTCTTCGGTTTCGGCGACATAGACATGACCGTCCGGCCCGTACCACGCCGGTATCTGGTGTCCCCACCAGAGCTGGCGCGATACGCACCAGGGTTCGATGTTCCGCATCCACTGGAAGTAGGTCTTCGTCCAGTTTTCCGGAACGAACCGCGTGTCGCCGTCGAGAACCGCGTCCATCGCCTTTTTCGCCATGGTTTCGGCGTCGACATACCACTGATCGGTCAGCATCGGCTCGATGACGACGCCGGACCGGTCGCCGAACGGCTGCATGATCTTCTTGTCTTCGGTTTTGATGAGCAGCCCGCGCTCATCGATGTCGGCAACGACCTGTTTGCGCGCTTCAAAGCGGTCGAGCCCGCGGTATTTCTCCGGAATGTAATCGGCGTCGAGCATCTTCGCGTGCTCGTCCATCAGGATGTAGAGCTTGATGTCATTGCGCATGGCGACTTTGTAGTCATTGAAATCATGCGCGCCGGTGATTTTCACCGCGCCGGAGCCGAATTCGGGATCAGGATAATCGTCCGTGATGATCGGAATGTAACGGTCAGCCAGCGGGAGGAGGCATTTCTTGCCGACGATAGGCGCGTAACGCTTGTCGGATGGATGCACAGCAACGGCGCCGTCGCCGAGCATCGTCTCGGGGCGCGTCGTTGCGATCGAGATGTAATCGCGCGTCTCCCACTCGGTCGGATTTCCATTCTCGTCATGGGCGACCGGGAACTGATAGGTCTCGCCGTTTTCGAGCGGATATTTGAAATGCCAGAAATGGCCGGCGACTTCGGTGTTCTCGACTTCAAGGTCGGAAATCGCCGTCAGCAGCTTCGGGTCCCAGTTGACGAGGCGCTTGTCGCGATAGATGAGGCCTTCGCGATAAAGCTGCACGAAGACTTTCTTCACCGCGTCGGAAAGGCCTTCGTCCATCGTGAAGCGCTCGCGGCTCCAGTCGCAGGACGCGCCGAGGCGCTTCAGCTGCGCGACGATCGTCCCGCCGCTTTCGGCTTTCCACTTCCAGACTTTCTCGACGAATTTTTCGCGGCCGATCTCGCTGCGCTTGGGTTCCTGGCGCTCCATCATCTGGCGCTCGACGACCATCTGCGTCGCGATGCCGGCGTGATCGGTGCCCGGCTGCCAGAGAACGCGGCGCCCGCGCATGCGTTCAAATCGGCAAAGAACATCCTGCAGCGTGTTGTTGAGCGCATGGCCCATATGCAGCGAGCCCGTCACATTGGGCGGCGGGATGACGATGGTGAAAGCCTCCCCCTCGCCGGTCGGCTTGAAGGCGCCCGATTTCTCCCACGCCTCATAAAGGCGGGGTTCGGCGGTTTGCGGGTCGAAGGCTTTGTCGAGCATGGGTCCGGTCAGGTTGGAGCGTATGAGGTCGGCGGTTTTAACGCGAACTTGCCGCGGCGCAAAAGAATCAGTCGGAAAATCAGCCAGACGGCGTTTGGGCAAACAAAAAAGCCGGCGTTCCCGCCGGCTTTTCGTAACCCCTCGGGTCTGCGCTCACCGCCGGCGGCGAGCGACGCGCTGCACTTCTTCTTCTACTTTCTGCTCGACGATCTCGGCGAGATTGGCGTCGAGCCAGTCCTTGATCATCGGCCGCAGCATTTCAACGACGATGTCTTCGAGCGTGTTGCTTTCGCCCTTCGAGACCTGAACAGTCTGCGAAAGGCTCATGAACGCTTTCGACGCTGCGACAGCCGTCGTTTCCTCGATCATGCCGTCATCGTCGTCGCCAATGGCTTCAGCCACGTTTTTCCTAATCATCTCAACATCTTCCGTTGCGAATTTCTGTTCGGGTTCAACCTGGGCCGGCGCGGGGGCGGGCTTTGGCGGCTGGACAGCGGCCGGTCTCGGCGCGGGCTCCGCATAACGCGGCGGCTCGGCGCGGGCGGCGGGCTTGGCCGGCGCCTCTTCTTCATCTTCAGAGATAATGCGCCGGATCGAGGCGAGGATTTCCTCCATGCTCGGTTCTGGCTGTGCGTTGCTCATGGACCTGTCGCCCTATGGTGTTTCGCCCTCGGTCGACCGCCGACCGGAATCATTCTGACCGCCTCTTCTCGACCGCTTCGCGCCAAGGCGCAACCCTCTGATTTAACCCGGGTTAACGTCCGCAGCTGCGTCATCTCCCGCGTCATCGGGACCAAGGACGCCCATCGCGGCGAGGAGCTGGAAGGTCGCCGTGCGCTCATCCCTTTCAGCGTTGGCGAGCGCGACTTGCGCATTCAGATATTCCTGCTCCGCATCGAGAACGTCGAGCGTCGT
Organism: Parvularculaceae bacterium; assembly: GCA_020446725.1. GTDB lineage: Bacteria > Pseudomonadota > Alphaproteobacteria > Caulobacterales > Parvularculaceae > Amphiplicatus. The sequence goes on from JAGRED010000203.1 coordinate 12,754, forward strand.
CCTGACGCCGAGCTGCGCTTCGCGCCGGACGCCGGTGAGCGCAAGTTCGTTCGCTTCAGCCTGCGCCGTCGCCGAGACGATATTGGCGCGCGCCGCCTGCAGCTGCTCCCACGCGCTCGTCACCGCCGCGGTCGCGCGACGCTCGGCCTCGTCGATGCGGCGGCGATCCGCTTCATGGAGCGCCTTCGCCTCGCGCACGCGGCTGATGTTGAGCCCGCCGAGAAAGATCGGAACGGTCGCGCGCGCGCCATAGGCGAACTGCTCATCAGTGTTGATGAAGGAGTTCGGTTCTTCCGCGTATTGATAGGTCGCAGTGAGCGAAATCGTCGGTGCGAACGCGCCCTTGGAGCCGGCGACATTCCGGCGCGACGCTTCTTCGGCCATCTTGGCGCGCACGACGACAGGCGCGCCGGCATTGGCGATCGTCTGCGCTTCATCGAGCGAGACCGGCGTCGGCGGCAATCCGGGATCGCTTTCAAGCGACGCCGGCGCCTGTCCGATGATTTCAGCAAAGGACGCGCGGCTCACGGCGAGACGCGCCTGCGCCGTCGTCAATTGCGCGCGCGATTGCGCAAGCCGCGCATCGGCCTGCGCGACATCGGTCTTCGTCACCTCGCCGACTTCGAAACGAAGCTGCGCCTCGCGTTGCTGGCGCAGCAACACCTCGACATTGTTTTTCGTCGCATCATAGACGGCCATATCGCGAACGACATCGAAATAGGTTTGAGCGGCGCGCTGCAGAACGTCCTGTTCGACGAGCGCGAGCTGCGCGTTCCCCGCCCTGACGCGCGATTTCGCCGCGCGGATGGCGTTGAAATTCCTGAAGCCGGTGAAGATCGGTTGCTCACCGGTTACCGAAGCGGTTTTCGACGTAAGCTTGAAATCGCGGTCCGTCGCGACCGTCTGGCCGAAAACCGTCTGGTTGAAATTCTGCGTCTCGTCGTTCTTGACGTAGCTGGCGCTTCCCTGGACCTGCGGCAGGGCGCTCGCCCAGGCCTGCGCCGTCTGTTCCTTCGTCGCCCGCTGGCGCGCGCGCTCCGCGGCGATCGTCGGATTGGTCTCGTAAGCGTAAGACAGCGCCTCTTCGAGAGATTGCGCCGATGCCGGCGCGGCGCCGGCGGCGAGCCCGCCCCAAAGCGCGAATACGATAATCCTACGCATCACATACCCTTTCGCCATTCGCGGCGCGCCCATCTTCGCCCGAACAGGGGCGGCGCGGCAATGCGCGCCTGCAGCCTAGAAGACGAAGGCTTTCGGACGCGTAAAGCCCCTGGCGACCGTATTCGCCGCGGCGTCGAACGCCTCATGGGCCGCGATCGCATCGCCGGATTTGCGCCAGACGACGCCTCTGGCGACGCCGCCCTTGCGCATGATCGCGCCGAGCCGCCCGCCGTCCTTCAATTGTTTCAGAAGCGCCGTCGGCTCGATCTCGATCGCGCCGCCGATGACGATGACATCGAATGGCCCCTGCTTGGGCGCGCCGGCTTCCGGCGGGCCCTCGACCACAGCGGTATTGACGAGACCAGCTGCGCTCCAGTTCTCCTGCGCCTTGCCGGCGAGCGTCGCGTCATCCTCGACGGCGACGACCATCTCGCAAAGCTGCGACAGGATCGCGGACGAATAACCGGCGCCGCTCGCGACATCGAGAACAAGGTCGCCCGGACGGATATCGAGCGCGTCGAGAAGTTTCGCGTGATCGCGCGCGGTCAGCAGCGAACGCTCCGGCGCATATCGGATTTCTCGTTCCACATAGGCCTGCGCGCGCAATTCGGCGGGAAGGAAATTTTCGCGCGCGACAGTTTCAAACGCCCGCTGGATGCGCGGGTCGGTGACGTCATTCGGGCGCACCTGGCTGTCGACCATATGCTTACGCGCCGCTTCGAAATCCATGCGAGCCTCTTCGTCTTCCGCCCAGCTTTAAAGCGCCGGAATTACAGGCAGCCGGCGCGCCCCGCAACCAGCCCGCTTTCCCTTTTGACCGCGGCTAATCGCCGGGCTAAGAGGGCGCTCCCCGGATGGGGGGCGTCGATGAGGCCACGTGGCGGAGTGGTGACGCAGCGGCCTGCAAAGCCGTGTACGCCGGTTCGATTCCGGCCGTGGCCTCCACTATCTCGAGAAAGCTGTTTCATTTGAACCGCTTAACCTCTCCGCTAGACACACCATCGGTCGCGCTAGACAATTTAGGTTCGTTTTGCGTTCCCGTGAGCTTCGCCATGGCGGCCGCTGCATTGCGTTTTTGATCCGCGTCCGCCGTATAGCGTTGCACTTCGCGCAGCGACTTATGGCCGAGGATCGACATGATTTCGTGCGCGGTCGCCCCAGCTTCCGCGAGACGCCGCCCGGCGGCTTTGCGCAGGCCGTGGGGCGATAGCCCCGGCCCGATCTTGGCGGCCTCGCGCTTGCGTCTGAACCAATTGTCGAGACCGCCTTTCGTGTAAGGCTGGCCGGTTTGACGCTGCAGTAGCGCGAGCCCCGATGAAGGGACCGCCGCCAGCGACGCGCTCAATTGAGGATGAATCGGAACCCAAA
>JAGRED010000204.1 GCA_020446725.1 Parvularculaceae bacterium
TCGCGGCCGTCAGTTTCCTGGCGGGCGGATCGGTCCTCGCGCAGGATGTTGACGACGAAATCATCGTGACAGGCTCGCGCATTCCGTCGACGAATGCGTCCTCGACCAGCCCGGTCACGACGATCGGCAATGTCGAGTTCGACATCCGCGGCACGACGCGCGTCGAAGATCTCGTCAACACGCTGCCGCAGGCCTTCGCGGCGCAGGGCGCCGCAACATCTAACGGCGCCACGGGCACGGCGACCGTCAATCTTCGCGGCCTTGGATCGGTTCGCACGCTGGTTCTGGTCGACGGCAAACGCCTTCAATACGGCTCGGCGATCGGCGGCGGCGCAGCACCCGACCTAAACCAGATCCCCGGCGCGCTTGTCGAGCGCGTCGACGTGCTGACCGGCGGCGCCTCGGCCGTTTACGGGTCCGACGCCATCGCCGGCGTCGTCAACTTTATCATGATCGACGATTTCGAAGGCGTGCGGCTCGACGGCCAGCTCTCCGGTTTCCAGCATTCGAATAATGATCAGGTGTCTCAAGACATCCTGAACCGCAGCGGATTCGGCGTGCCGGAAAAAGGCGTTTTCGACGGCAAGGGCCAGGAAATCACGCTCATCGTCGGCGCCAACACCGAAGACGGCCGCGGCAACGTCACCGCCTATGCCGGCTATCGGAACAACGACGCCGTCACGCAGGATACGCGTGATTATTCACGCTGCCAGTTCGGCGGCGGAACATTCGGTCCCGATCTTCCCTTCGGCTTTGGTTGTTCAGGCTCGCCGACGAACATCAACGGCACTTTTGCGACGCCGAACGGCACGTGGACGCTTGACGAGAACGGACCCGGCAACACGTTCCGGCCGACCGACGCCTTCGTCAACGCGCTGTCGCCGGACGTCTTCAACTTCGCGCCGACCAACTTCTATCAGCGCCCCGACGAGCGTTATGTGCTCGGCGCTTTCGGCCGTTACGAGATCAACGACCATGCCGAAGTCTACACCCAGGCGATGTTCTACGATTACACGTCGGATGCGCAGATCGCCTTCACCGGAACGTTTTTCGAACCGACATCGATCAACTGCGACAACCCGCTGATCAGTTCGGCGCCAGGCGCGGGCGGCTACAGCCAGCTCGATGCGCTGTGCGGTTCCTTCGATATGAACGGGGCTGTCATTCCGGGCTCTGGCGTCAATACGGGCACGGCGACGCTTTATCCCGGCAAGCGTTTTGTCGAGCTTGGTGCCGGTCGAAACAATGACCTCCGATTGACGAGCTATCGCATTCTGGCCGGCGTGCGCGGAGATATTTTCGAAGGATGGACGTATGACGCGTTCTTCCAATACGCGAACACGCATAACGCGGATCGTTACGAAAATGACGCCTCGATCACGCGCATGGTTCGCGCACTCGACGTCATCGATGTCGGCGGCGTTCCGACTTGCCGGTCGGTGGTCAACGGCACGGATCCCGATTGCGTGCCGCTCAACATTTTCCAGGTCGGCGGCGTCAATCAGGCGGTGCTCGACTACGTTTCGCTTCCCTCATTCCAGGATGGCGACACCTATCTGTATAACGGGCAGGTGACGTTCGCTGGCGATCTCGGCCAGTACGGACTGAAGCTGCCTTGGGCGGAAAACGGCGTCGCGCTCGCGGGCGGCGTCGAATGGCGCAAGGATGGCTTGGTATATAATCCGGACGCGCTGTTCCTATCGGGCGATCTCGCTGGTCAAGGCGGCACGACGCCATCCGTCGACGCTACGATTGAAACGACGGACTTCTCTATTGAGGCGGAAATTCCGCTCGTTGAAGGCATGGCCTTCGCCGAATATCTGAAATTCAACGGCGGCTATCGTCATTCAGACGTTTCAATTTCCGGCGCGAACTCTACGTGGAAACTGCAAGGCGACTGGCAGGTGACGCCGGAATTCCGGGTGCGCGGCGGCTGGCAACGCGCAACGCGCGCGCCGAACGTGCTTGAAGCCTTCCGCCCGCAATTCACCGGCCTCACAAATCTGCCGGAACTCAGTAATGGACTTTCAGATCCGTGCAGCGGACCCACCCCGGCTGCAACGCTCACGCAATGCGCAAACTCCGGGGTTACCGCCGGCCAATACGGATCGATTGGCAACAACCCTGCTGATCAATACAATGCGTTGTTCGGCGGCAACGCGAATCTCGTGCCGGAAGTTTCGGACACCTATACGATCGGCGTCGTCTTGACGCCGGGCGATCTCATCCCCGGCAATCTTTTCCTCTCGGTCGATTATTTCGACATATTTGTCGACGACTTCATCGCCGCGCCAGCTGCGGAAAATGTTTTGACGACGTGCCTCAACACGGGAGAACCAAGCGCCTGCGCATTGATCCAGCGTTCGCCGAACAACGGATCGCTCTGGCTGCAAAATAGCGGTCCGAACGCTGGTCTCTTCTTCCTCACAAATGTGAACACGGGATCATTCCAGACCAAAGGCCTCGATATCAACGGCAATTACAGCCTTGATCTCGGAAGCGCGGGCGGCCTGTCGTTCGACCTCGTCGCCACCTATTTGATCGACTACCTCGTTGAGGAAGTCGATGGTCTTCCGAAACTCGCTTGCGATGGAAAATATGGGGCAGCCTGCGATGTCTATGCTGCGGTCCCGCTTCCGAAATGGCGACATAAATTGCGCACCACATGGGAAACGCCGATCGGCGTAGACGCCTCGGTCACGTGGCGCTACATGACGAGTGTCGATCTGTTCGGCGTCGCCAATCCGGATTCGAGCGTAAATCGCGATCATACGCTTGGCAGCCGCAATTATATTGATCTGGCGGCGTCCTACAACGTCACGGAAAAATGGAATGTGCGGATCGGAGCGAACAATCTTCTCGACAAGGATCCGCCGCTGACGGCGCAGCAGTCAGGATTTACAAACGGAAACACCTATCCGCAGACCTATGATGCGCTCGGGCGCTATCTGTTCATAGGAACAACGATCGACTTCTAACTGATCGTTGACTGCATTGACGGCGCCGGCGAGCTCAATTGCTCGCCGGCGTTTTTTTTTACGCCATCAGGAACCAGCAAAACCTGCTCAGTCAGAATGTCTTGTAGTTACGGCGGCGGAATGCGGGCGCAACATCCCATTCAGAGGAGCGTTCCGATGATGCGTGCGAAAATTGTCGAGGTCAAAGAGCACGCAGGGCTTAAGTGCAGCTCTTCAACCTCGACTCTCAGGAGAGACCGTTTATGCACCGGCCTCCGATTTTAACGACGATATACGGAATGGATTACCTCAATTCGGCTCTCTCCATGCGACCAGAACGGCGCCTCTAATGCGGAAAAAAGTCACGCTGATTTAATTTGGCGCGGATGTCTTTTGGGCGCCGTCTCGCGCGTCAACCTGTCGAACCCCGGCTTTCTCAGGAATCAGGGCTTTGGACGGGTCTCAATTCATGGCGGATTGGCGCTTGCGGCAGCGCGAGGCGATCGACAACGCATTTCGAGAGGAAAGCGCGATGCTGTTGCGCTGGCTCTCGGGAAAGCTCAACAATTACGATGATGCGCAGGATGTACTTCAATCCGTATACGCCCGCGCAATCGCTTTCAGCGACGCCAATACGATCGAAAACGCGAAAGCGCTCATTTTTCGCGTCGCTGCGCGTCTCGCCATTGACGAACTTCGCCGCCGCCGGCGTTTCATCGCCAATCACCACATTGTCAGTGATGAAGAGGCCGAGGACCCTTTGGCTGGTCTTTCATCCAACGCGCCGTCAATCGAGCAGGCGATGATTTCTCGTGAAGAATATGAGGCGGTGATGATGGCGCTGGATACGTTGCCGCAAAAGGCGCGCACGGCGTTCCTGATGAATCGCGTATATGGCTTCACCTACACGGAAATCGCGAGCAGATTGGGCGTCTCCGTCAGCAGCGTTGAGAAATATATGATCAAGGCGCTGGAAACGCTGCGGCTCGCAAATCCGAAGCGGATGAGCGCTGAAAGCCGGCGCGCAAGGCGTGGCGAAAAATCGGCGACTTATGATTTTCTCTCATTCGCCGCCAGGCGAGGGCGCTAACGGTTTTCCGAATGTTTTGCGCAGGCAATGCGCTTTTTCGCCATGATGTTGAAATGAGCGGGGGCGTTTCATCGAACTGTCGCACTTTTGTCGCCGTCGTTTCTTGCAAGCAGTCCTTCTTGCGCGCCGCGCGAGGCGGCGTTCGGCCGCCTCGGCTGATGATTCAAAGAAGATGGAGACGAGAATGCGTCTATTGAAAGCAGCGCTCGCCGCTGGCGTTAGCGCCGCTGCGTTCGCTGGTGTCGCGAACGCCCAGGATTTCGGTCAACAGGTCGAGCAGCTCCTGACCGCCCAGTCGCAAAAGCTTTTCGGTTTCAACGGTCCGCTGGCTTACTCTTCGGATTCCAATATTCCGCGCTCCAGCGCAACGACGCCGCTCGATGTGATCTATCTTGCGCGCGGCCTGCGCGCCAGATTCCTGACCCGCAATGCGGCGAACGACGCCGACATGTTTTCTTTCTACCCGGCGCAAAACCCGACCCATGTCATTTTCTGCATCGAAAACGGCCGTGCGGTTGATGCGAACGGCAAGCCGATCAACCCGTCCATCCAGGCGATCGATCTCAAATCCGGCGCGGTGACGGACATCGCTTACGGCATGGATCGTTGCGACGGCGTTCGCACGACGGCGTGGAACACTGTGCTTGTGACCGAAGAGACGGATGACGGGGGCGCCTATGAGCTCCTTAACCCGCTTTCAGGCGAGAAGTTCTTCATTTCGGATCGCGGCGCGCCCGGCGCATCGGCGATCATCGTCGATGAGAACGGCGCCGACGCGACCAACCGGATGACGAAACGCGCGGCGCTCGCGACGCTCGCCTGGGAAGGCCTTACGGTTCTCGATAACGGGGTCGTCATTTTCGGCGACGAGCTTCGCCCTGGCACGGGCGCGCCGGATAAAGACGGCGGCGCTCTGTTCAAATTCGTTCCGGCGACGCCGCGCCTGACGACCGGCCCGATTTCCAGCCTGTCGCAATCGCCGTTCGCTGCGGGCGCCAACTACGCGATGCGCGTTTCCTGCACGACGGGCACACAGTACGGCCAGGGTTGTGAAATCGGCAATGCTGGATGGGTCGCGGTGTCGGCTGCGTTCGCGCGCGATGACGCCGACCGCCTTGGCGCGACCGGCTATTATCGTCCGGAAGACCTGCACAAGGATCCGACTTATGAGGGCGCCGGCGTGCGTTTTTGCTGGGCCAACACCGGCAATGAAGGCGCGAAGAACTATGGCGAAGTGATCTGCGGCGTTGATTCCGCGCCGCTTACGGCGTCAACGAGCCAGCTCACGGTGGTCGTCAATCGGTTTGTCGAAGGCGACACCGAGTTCAATTCCGTCGACAACCTCGCCTTCCAGCCGAAGACGGGCAACCTTTATGTGATCGAAGACCATCCGAATGGCGATATCTTCGCCTGCCTGCCGGACGGCGCCGATCGCGACATCAAGACCGACGGCTGCGTGCGCGTCCTGTCGGTGCGCGATCCCTCGGCGGAACCGACCGGGTTCGGATTCTCGCCTGACGGGCGCTACGCCGTTCTTTCGATCCAGCATTCCGCGCCGAGCGGTCTTGGCGATACCGATGACATCATCGTCATCGAAGGGTTCAAGGTTAAGTAGCGTTACGTCGCGTGGAGTTGCGTAGAGTAAAAGGGGCCGCAATCACCCCGCGGCCCCTTCTTTTTTGCGCCGCGACAGCCTCATCCCGTAGCGGGCGGGGCTGCCCCGTCCGGAAGCGCATGCGGATGCCTTGCGGGCCCCGTGTTATTCGATAACATGGGGGGTGGGGCGTCGGTCCTGTCGGCCGGCGAAGCGGGGTGAAAATGGCGTTGAACGCATTTTCCGTCGTCGGGGAAGCCTTGAACTTCCCGACGCGGCGGTTTGAGACGGTTATCCGGCTCGCCGCATTGCCGTTGGCGCTTTTGCTCATTTTCAATATGGCGGCGACGTTCGGCTATCTCTCGATCGCCAATGAACGGATCATCACCTTCAAGGATATCGCCGGCGCGGGGTTGAGCTGGGCGCAGACGAGCCGGCTCGGCGCGCGCGCCGCCCAACTTGCGCTCGACGCCAATTCGTCCGCGGCGTGGACGATCTACGGCGCGTCGATCCTGATTAACGCGATCCTCGTTTCTTCTTTCATGGCGCCGCTCGTCCGGTATGCCGGCCTCGGCGAAAGGCCGGCTCCGGGCGTCTTTCGCGCGCCGTTCGGGTTCGACCAGGTACGCTTTCTTGCGGCGGGCGTTCTCAGCACGCTGATTTTTCTTCTCGTCGTTTATGCGCCGATCAGCTTCGCGACGTTCTCAATCGTCGCTTTCATATCGCAGGCGATGACGACGCCCTTCGCGCAGTTTCCGAACCCCGAGAGCCTTCATACGATTGAGATCGTCGCCGGCGCCGATCTCTTCGGTTTTCGCTGGCTGCATCGTTACCAGGTGTGGACGGCGTCTGCGCTCGGCGCTGTCGCGGTCATCGTCGCTTTGATGATCTTTCATCTTCGGCCTCGCCGCGGAGACGTCGCGCCCGATGTCGGGATCCTCAGGCGTTCGATTGGCGTCACCGTCGGCGTCGCCCTCTATCTCGCGATCGCACTCACGCTTTTCATTCTCTTGTTGCGTATCGCCGCATCGGTCGGCGTGCGCCTCAACGGCGTTCCCCTGCAAGCCGCTGTCGGCGTCGATTCCCTGTCTGTCGCGTTGTTCGGCGCCGCGGCGATCGCTTTCGCGGGTTATTTCGGTCTGCGGCTTTTTCCTTACGCCGGCATTGCGACCTGTCGCCGGTCAATGGCGTTCACAGGCCTCGGGCGAACGACGCGCCGCTACAATCTGTTCCGCCTCGCGCTCGCCTTCGTTTTGCTTGGCGTCATCCTTTTCGGAATGCAGATTGCGCTGGTGTGGCTTGGCGGCGGCGCGGCGCTGGTCGTCCTTGGCAATCTTGCGACGGCGGTTGAGAGCTATGTCCGCTTCCTCAATCGGGGTGAGGGAGGCGAGTGGGTGTTTCCGTTTTTCGGTTGGGTATGGGCCGTTATCGGCGTCGCGTTCACGATGCTGTGGGCGGCGTTCACCTATGGCGTCACCGCCGGGCTGCTGGGCCGGCTCTACCGCGAAAGCGTGCGCGACTAGCGCGCCGGGCGCAAAAGCGGAATCCGGTTTTGCTCGAAAGGGCGCGCCGGAATTATAAGAATAATAATTTGAACATCAGGCGCGATTCATGAATCGCGCTCGATGACCCAGGACTGCGACAGAGAACCTGCTCACCCTATTATATCCGCAAGATGATCTAGCGCCAGCCCGGAACGATCAGCGCCGTCGCGCCGCCGGCGAGGGCGAAAAGCAAGGCGGTCGCAAGGATCGGCGCTGCGCCGAGATCAAGAACGGAAGAGTTTTCAA
>JAGRED010000205.1 GCA_020446725.1 Parvularculaceae bacterium
CATTCGGCATGTCGTCAGTGGAGCCGAGGCCGACATTGAGAGATGAAAAGACGCCGGAAGAAACGCCGCCGGCACGGGAAAAGAAGCCGTGCGCGACGCCCGGCGTCGCGATCATCGACGATTTCAAATGCGGCGGGCTCATGCCGGAAATCCTGCGGGGTCGGGAAGGCCGGGCGCGGAAATGCAAAGCACCTTGAAGAGTTCGCCCATCTGCGTCGGGGAGGAGATGCGGTGCGCGCCGGCGAAAAGATCGGCGGCTTCCTCTGGCGTTTTTCCGGCGCTAAGACGCTCAAGTCGCAATCCGATGCCGAGCCGCTCAAGAAAATCTCCTTGCGCGACCGGCCCGTGCGCGGCGGCGCCGGCGGCGAAAGCGGCGCGCACCAGCCGGTCGAAATTCACATGCGCCGTAATATCGGCGCGGCCGGGTGAGGAAAGCACCGGCCAATGCGCGTGGCGGCGCACGGCCTGCAGCGTGTCGCCGACGCCGCTGTGCAGATGACCGTAATCGACGATGAGCGCGCGCCCGCCGTGTTCGCTCAATGACTTCGCAATCTCGTCGACGATCGCTTCCGCCGCGTCGCTGAATTCAAAGACGGCGCCCGGCGCGACACTTTCTGCGTCCGGCAGCGGCAAGGTCTGCAATGGCGGCGTCTCGGAAAGATGGAAGTCGAGCGCGTCGCCCGCATCGTTCAACCCGACAACACGTTCGCGCCAGCCAGCATCGGTTCGCACGAATTGCCGGATCGGCAGGCAGTCGAGAAATTCATTGGCGATAATGAGCGAGGGCGCCGCCGGCGTATCGGCGAACGTATCCGCCCAGTCGGTGGCGATGCCGGCGTCGCGCAGGCGTCGTTGCTGTTCATGGCGAAGGCGCCCGCTTGTCTCGACAAGCCAGACATGCGCGGCGTCGAGAAAGGCGGGCCTCAGTTTCGCTGCGCGCAGGATGTCTTGCATGAGCACGCCGCGTCCCGGCCCAAGCTCGATCAGGTTGAATGCTTTCGGCGATCCCATTTCGGCCCAGGACTGCACAAGCCAGAGACCGATCAGCTCGCCGAAAATCTGGCTGATTTCCGGCGCGGTCGTGAAATCGCCTTTGGCGCCGATCGGCGCCTGCGAGGTGTAATAGCCGTCATGGGGATGTAGGAGCGCGTCTTCCATGTAGTCGGCGACGGTGATCGGCCCGCGCGATTTGATGAGAGCGATCAGGCGTTCTTCGAGCGGCGTGGTTTCTCGGGCTGTCGCGCCGTCGGTCATGACGCTTTGGTCGCACCGGCTTGAGGGTTCCTGAAGGCGCGCCAGACGAACCAGGCGCCGAGCGCGAACATCGGCGCCGACAGCATCATGCCCATCGTGAGGCCAAGCGGAAAATTCGGAAGGAAAGCATCGGGTTCGCGGAAATTCTCAACGATGATTCGCGACAACGAATAGCCGGCGAGGAATACGCCCATCGTCGCGCCGGGCCGTTGAAGCAGGCCGAATTTTCGCGTGAGGATCGTCACGATCGCAAAGAGTGCGACGCCTTCAAGGGCGGCTTCGTAAAGTTGGCTCGGATGGCGCGGAACGCCGAGATTGTCCGCGGGAAACACCATCGCCCATTTTCCATCCCACGGTCGCCCGTAAAGCTCGCCGTTGATGAAGTTGGCGATCCGCCCGAAAAAGAGCCCGATCGGCGCCGCGCAGGAAAAAAGATCGCCGAGCGACAGCGCGTTCACCTTGTGGCGGCGCGCATACCAAATTCCGGCGATCGCGACGCCGAGCAGGCCGCCGTGAAACGACATCCCGCCTTTCCAGAGCATCAGAAAGGGCGGAATGGGAATCCAGCCGACCAGCGTTTTGATGAGGCCGTCGGCCATGGTCGCCCCCAAAGGCTGCCAGGCGCCGACGAGGAGCGACGGTTCGTAGAAGAACACATAGCCGAGCCGGCCGCCGGCCATCACGCCGACCGCGACCCAGAAAATCACGTCATCGAGCTGGACCTTGCTCACCGGCGGGCCGGCGGGCGGCCAGAGCGGCGATTTTTTCAGGAGCGAGAGCGCATACCACCAGCCGACGCCGATCCCGGCGATATAGGCGAGGGAATACCAGCGAATCGGCAGGGGCCCGAGATGGATGGCGACGGGGTCGATGGCGGGATAGGGAACGGTCATTCGGCTCAGATGATTCGGCGCGGGGCTTCTTAGCGCGCTTTTTCGCCGCTGTCGCCTTTGCGGCCCGCAGCGGTTATTGAGAGGCTCAAAGGAGCCCGGCATGCAGACCCAAAGCCCCATATTCGACGAAATCGCAAAGCTGATGTCGGAAGCCGCCGGCGCGGTCGACGGCGTCCGGCGCGAGGCGGAAACGGTCGCGCGCGGACAGTTGCAGCGGCTTTTGTCCGACATGGATCTTGTCCCGCGCGAGGAGTTTGAGGTCGTGCGCGAGATGGCGGTCGCCGCACGCGCCGAGAATGAGCGCCTTTCCGCCCGCATCGCGGAGCTTGAAGCGCGACTGGGTAAAACGAGCTAGATTTCCCCAGGATGAATCATTGCGGCTCCGTCCGACTCGCAGCGCTATCTGCCTGTGCAGTCGCCGCCGGGAGCATGGATGTCGATCGAACTGTTGAAGACGACGAGGCCGGACGCAGACCCCCTCGACGCCCTTGAGTCCGTCGCCGATGAAATGGAGCTTACCGTCGAGCGCGTCGACGCCGACGAACTCCACCTCGCCATTCCCGGCATGTGGCGCGACGCCGGCTTCTGGTTCACCTGGCGGCCGGAACTTTCGACGCTGCAGATGGGCGCGCCGCTCGACCTCAAAGCGCCGAAAGGCAAGATCGCCGATGTCGCCTGTCTCGTCGCGATGGTGAATGAGCGCCTGTGGATCGGCCATTTTGATCTTTGGTCTGACGATCTCTCAATTGTTTTCAGGAATTCAGCCGTTCTGCCGGCCAGCGGCGCGCTTGACCGCGTGCAGGCAGAATGCCTTATCAAGGGCGCGCGCGAGGCGATCGACCGCTTCCTGCCTGCGTTCAACTATCTGATCTGGGGCGGCAAGTCGCCGAAGGAAGCGCTGGACGCGTCGCTGTTCGAAACCGCCGGCAACGCCTGACGCATCGACGCGCCGCGCTGTCTCGACTAACATCGGCGCATGACATCTCGCATTTCAGTGGCGCTTATCGGCGCCGGATCGATGGGCGGCGCGCTGCTGCGCGGCTGGCTCGAAAAATCCGTGATAGACGCGCTGCGTTCGGCGGCGTTTGATCCGGCGCCTGCATCCTGGCTTTTAGATGCGTCAAGGCGCCATGGTTTTGCGATCAATCCGGCGGTCGCGAGCGGCGCCTATGACGCGCTTGTCATCGCGGTGAAGCCGCAGGGCGCCAGCGACATCCTACCGTCATTTTCCGCGCTCGCCGCCGATGCGCTTGTCGTCTCGGTCATGGCGGGCAAGAGCGTCGCCTCGATTTCCGCCGCGCTCGGCGGCGCATCGGCGATCGTTCGCGCGATGCCAAATCTTCCCGCGGCGGTCGGCGCAGGCGCCAGCGCGCTCTTTGCGACGCCCGGCGTCAGCGGCGCTGGACGTTCCGTCGCGGAAACCTTGATGGCGGCGGTCGGCGAGGCGATCTGGGTCGACAGCGAGCAGGCGATCGATGCGGCGACCGCCATTTCAGGCAGCGGCCCCGCTTATTTCTTCCTGCTCGGCGAGGCGCTTGAGGGCGCCGCCCGCAAGCTCGGCCTGTCAGACGAGGCGGCGCGCCGTCTGGCGCGTGCGACACTGACGGGCGCGGGCGCCTATGCCGCGCAGGATGCGCGCGCGCTTGATGCGCTGCGACAGGCGGTGACGTCACCCGGCGGCACGACTGAGGCGGCGCTTCGAATCTTCAACGGCGATGAGGCGCGGCTGCGCCGGCTGGTTGAGGAAGCGACCGCGGCGGCTGCTCGGCGCGCGGGCGAGCTGACCGATTAGCGGAACATCAGGCGGGGAGTTTCAAAACCGCGCGCAAACCGCCGAGCGGGGAATCGGACAGGGCGACGTCGCCGCCGTGACTGCGCGCAACCTCGCGCACGATTGCAAGGCCGAGGCCGACGCCTTCCTTGCCGCTGCGCGCTTCGTCGAGACGGAAGAACGGTTTGAACACATCGCGGCGCTTGTCTTCCGGGATGCCCGGGCCGTCGTCATCGACGATGATCTCGACAAAAGGCGCGCGCCTTTCCACGTTGACGGCGACGCGGTTTGCGTATTTGAGGCTGTTGCCGATGAGATTGCCGATGGCGCGTTTCATCGCTGCGCGCCGTCCTTCAAAGCCGACGCTCCCGGCGATGCTTGCCGTAATGCGCTCTCCCGCCGGATCGGCGTCTTCAACCGCCTCGCGGACGAGATCGCAGAGATCAAAGCCTTCCGGTTCCCCTGCTGAGGAAATGTCCGACGCGAATTCGAGATAGGACTCGATCATCTTTTCCATTTCGGCGACGTCGCGTCTTATTTCGTCTGCGTCGGCGTTCTCCGGCAGCATGGCGAGCGCCAGCTTCATGCGCGTCAGCGGCGTCCTGAGGTCGTGGCTGACGCCGGCGAGCATGGTCGTTCGTTGATCGAGATGGCGCTTCAAGCGTTCGCGCATGGCGATAAAAGCGCGTCCGGCGCGCCGCACTTCCGTCGCGCCCGAAGGACGAAATCCCGGCATGTCGCGCCCGCGCCCAAACGCTTCCGCCGCCGTCGCAAGGCGCAGGATCGAGCGGACCTGATTGCGCAGGAAGACGATGGCGATCGTGCCGAGGAGCAGCGAGGTCCCAATGAGCCAGAGCACGAACACCGGCCCGGTCGTTGCGAACACGCGGTCGCGAAACGGCAGGAACACGAGATAGCCGTCTTCCGTCTGCACGCGGATTTCGACGTAAAACGGCCAGCTCTTGGTGTCGAACCAGAACGGACGGCTCAACTCCTCGCGCAATTGCCGGTCGAGCGTCTTGTTGTAGAGGTTGAACGGCGAAAGCTTGTTGGCGCTCGGGATCGTCCGTCCGCGTTCAAAACGCGTCGAGATGTCGAGATTTTCAAAAGCCATTTTCTCGACATTGCGGCGCGCCTCTTCATCCGGCGCGGTTTCGTAGAGCCGTGTCAGCAGGGATATCTGCCCTGCGACATTCGCCGACTGGTTCGCCGTCACCGTGTCCCAGTGGCGATCGAAAAAGACATAGGTGATGACCGACTGCATCAGGAAGATCGGCAGGATGACGATCAGCGCGACGCGGCCGTAAAGGCTTTTGGGCATGAAGCGCTTCAGCATCGTCAGTCGGGGATCAACATGTAACCGACGCCGCGCACCGTCTGCAGGAAGATCGGCGTTTTCGGATCGTCTTCGATTTTCTTGCGGATGCGCGTGATCTGGACGTCGATCGAGCGTTCCATCGGGGTCGAGGTCTGCTCGGCGAGCGCAAGACGCGAAATCGCTTCGCCGGGCTTTGCCGCAAGAACGCGCAGGAGAGCGAGTTCCCCCGCAGTCAGCTTGATGAGATCGCCGCTTCGGCGCAATTCGCCGCGGCCCGGTTCGAATGTCGTATCGCCGAATGTCAGCATCTGGCGGTCTCTGGCTACCGGCCGCGACCGGCGCAGGAGCGCGCCGATGCGCAACAAGAGCTCACGCGGTTCGAACGGCTTGGAGAGATAATCGTCCGCGCCGCGTTCAAGTCCTTCAATCCGGTCTTCCGGCAGGCCACGCGCCGTCAGCAACAGGATCGGGACATTTGACGCCGCGCGAATTTTTTCCGTCAGGTCGAAACCGGAAAGCCCGGGCATCATCACATCGAGAATAAGAAGGTCGAATTCAACGCCGCCCATGAGGTCCCGCGCCTCGGCGCCGTCTTTCGCTGTCGAAACGCGCAGGCCGTTCTCCGACAGGTAGCGTTTCAGCAGGGCGCGGATGCGGTCGTCATCATCGACGACGAGAATATGCGGCGCGTGTTCTTCGATCGGCTTGGCCATCACTGCTTCCTTGAAATCAGCCGGGACCCGCGCGCAGGAGACGGATCGCCTCTTTCGCGTATTGAAAACCGGTGATCGCGGTCAACAGGGCGGCGAGCCAGAGAACGGCGCTTGCCGCTGGGATGAAGCCGGCGCCGGCGAGGCCTGTCGGAGATGAAGCAAGGAACAGCGCGAGCGCGATGAGCTGGGCCGTCGTTTTCCATTTTGCGAGCCGGGTCACGGCGAGCGTGGCGCCGCGCGGACCCAGCGCTTCGCGAAGGCCGCTGACGAGAATTTCCCGGAGCAGGATGATCAGCGCGGCCAGAATGTCGGCGTCCCGGATGAAGCCGTTTTTCACCAGCAGCAGCAGCGCCGTCGCGACGAGCAGCTTGTCCGCAAGCGGATCAAGCGCCGCGCCGAGCGCAGAGGTCTCGTTTCTGGCGCGTGCGATCATCCCGTCGAAATAATCGCTGACGGCGGCGATCGCGAAGAGCGCAAGAGCCGCCGTCATCGCCCAGGATGCGTTGATGAAGAACATCGCCGCAAAGGGGATGATGAGGATTATCCGCGCGAGAGTGATCCGGTTCGCCATGCGGCGAAGTCTAGCCTGCTTCGCGGCGTGGGATCAGCCCCCAATCGGGCTGATCCGGGCGTCGGCGTCAGCCTTTTTTATCGTCCTTGCGCCACAGTTTTTCCCACCAGTTTTCCTTTTTCGGCGGGACGTAGCCCTGGCCGCCGTCATCCATCTTCGTCCG
>JAGRED010000206.1 GCA_020446725.1 Parvularculaceae bacterium
CGAGAAAGGAACGGTCAGTCATCAGTCGCCCCCGAATACGGGTTTTTCTTTTGCGACAAAGGCGTCATAGGCGCGCTTGAAATCGTTCGTCTTCATGCAGATCGCCTGCGCCTGCGCTTCCGCCTCGATCGCCGTATCGAGGCTCATATCCCATTCCATGTTGAGCTGGTTCTTGGTGATCCCGTTCGCGAAAGTCGGACCCGCGCGGAGCTTTTTCGCCATCGCCATCGCGTGGTCATCGAGCTTGTCGGCGGGGACGAGCTCATTGAAAAAACCCCAGGCGAGGCCTTCCTGCGCCGTCATCGTGCGCCCGAAAAAGAGAAGCTCCGACGCGCGGCCCTGACCGATGATGCGCGGGAGGATCGCGCAGGCGCCCATGTCGCATCCCGCCAGGCCGACACGGTTGAAAAGAAACGCCGTCTTCGCCTCCGGCGTCGCATAGCGAATGTCGGAACTCATCGAGATGATGGCGCCTGCGCCGACGGAAACGCCGTCGACAGCGGCGATGATCGGCTGCGGACAGCCGCGCATCGCTTTCACCAGATCGCCGGTCATGCGTGTGAAATTCAACAAGTCAGGCATGCCCATCTTGGTGAGCGGCCCGATAATGTCATGCACGTCGCCGCCTGAACAGAAATTGCCGCCTTCGCCGCCGAAAACGACGACATGCACGTCTTTCTGATAGACCAGATCGCGAAACATATCGCGCAGTTCGGCGTAAGAATCGAAGGTGAGGGGGTTCTTGCGGTCCGGACGGTTGAGCGACACGCGCGCCACGCCGTCGCGTAACGTCCATTTGAAATGTTTCGGCTTGAAGCTTTCCGGGTTCATGCGGCGTCCTTCTTTGATCGAGCGATTTTTTCCGGCTCTATCTGGTTTAGCAGGCGGCGCAGCGTTTTCATCTGCGCCGGCGTCATTCGGGCGAAAGCTTCGTCGATCCACTGGCGATGCTCGGCGGCCATGTCGGCGAATATTTTCTCGCCTTTTTTTGTCAGTGAGAAAATCGCCACGCGCCCGTCGCCGGGGTCGGCGACGCGTTTGATGAGACCTTCGCGAACCAATGGCGCGGTGACTTGCGTCGTCGCTCCGTCGGAAACCATCAGCTTTTCGGTGAGCGCGCCCGCGCGAAGGCCTTGCGCGCCGGCGCGATCGAGTGCGGAGAGGACGTCAAAGCGCGAGATCGAGTGGCCGAAATTGTTTCGGAAACCCGCATCGACGGCTTTCTCAAGTCCGCGCGACGCGGCGAGCAGCGACAGCCAGGCGCGCACCGCTTCGCGATCATCGCTCATGCGATCAGCTCCCCGCCGTCGATGATGATCGACTGGCCGTTTATGGAAGCGGCCGCCTCGCTTGCGAGGTAAAGAACGGCGGCCGCGACTTCTTCGGGCGCGACGAGGCGGCCCATCGGATTGTCTTTCGCGAGCGCGCGTTTGGCGGCGTCGATATCGCCGCCCGATTTCGCCGCCAGACGATCGACGGCGCCGGTGAGGAGCGGCGTGTCAGTGAAGCCGGGGCAGACGGCGTTGAACGTGACGCCTGTCTTCGCGTGCTCAAGCGCCAGGGTTTTTATCCAGCCGAGGACGCCATGCTTCGCCGCCGCATAGGCGCCCGTATAAGGATAGGCGCGATGGGAGGCGGTCGAGGCGACGGCGATGAACCGTCCCCAGCCGCGATCGATCATCAGCGGAGCGAACGCCTGCGCGCAGGAAAAGACGCTGGTGAGATTGACGGCGAGCGTTTGGTCCCACATCGCGCGCGATGTCTTGAGCGTCGCGGCTGTCGGCGCCGCGCCGGCATTGGCGACGAAGATATCAAGCGCGCCGATTTCTGCCGTTGCGGCGGCGATCGACGCATCATCGGTCACGTCGATGATGAAATAGGGAAGGCCGGCCGTCTTCAGCTTCGTTTCGTCGCGCCCGGCGATGAAGACTTCGTGACCGGCGCTGCGAAGCGCCTTTGCAATCGCGAGACCGATCCCCGATCCGCCGCCGGTGACAAGCGCGCGCCGCCCTGATGAAGCCATGGGGAAACTCCGTTCGCCGCCAGTTATTTTAGATATAAAATAAACCCGGTCAAGGAAAATATTTTAGATATAAAATAACAAGAGGGGCGATCGCTTGTGCTGCCGCGCCGAGCGACGGCCGAAGTCGCGCGGGCGCCAGGCGGCCTTTGGCTTGCGGCTTTTACTTTGCGGCCTGATCGAGCGCGCGGCGGATCGAGCTGGCGAGCGTTTCCATGTGGCTTTTGTCAGTGAGGTTTGAGGAGACGGACACGCGCAGGATGCGCCGGCCCTTCCAGACGGCCCCGCCGACATAGCTTGCATTCTCGGCCTGAACGCCGGTGATGACGGCGGCGGTGAGCGCGTCGCCTTCCTCGCCCGGCGGTCCGAAAGCGAGCGCGACCTGGTTGATGACGACGTCGTTCATGACATGAATGCGCGGATCACCGCGGAGAAGGTCGGCGAACTGGCGCGCGCAGGCGCAATGGCGTTCGATCATCTCAATGACGCCCGACCGGCCGAGCGTCTGGAGGAGCGCCCAGAGCGGAAAGCCGCGCGCCCGGCGCGACAATTCGATGACGCGCGCGGTCGGGTCATGCGCGCCGTCGGGCGGCGGATCGAGATAGCTCGCCGCGATCCGCATTGAAGCTTCGTGCGCGGTCTTGTCTTTCACAATGGCGAACGCGGAATCATAGGGCGTCTGCAGCCATTTGTGACCGTCGACAGACCAGGAATCAGCGCGATCGGCGCCCTCGCAATGAGGGCGCAATGACGGCGTCGCGCGCGCCCAGAGGCCGAAGGCGCCGTCGATATGCAGCCATGCGCCATGCGCTTCGGCAAGTTTCGCAATTTCCGTAAACGGATCAAAGGCGCCGGAATTGATGTGGCCGGCCTGGGCGACAATGATTTTGGGTCCGGCGATATGCGGCAGTCGCGCGGCGAGGGCGTCGGCCAGCATGCGCCCTTCTTCATCGACCGCGATGCGCGCAAGATTGGCGTCGCCGAACCCGAGATAGCGCAGCGCCGCGTAAATCGTCGAATGCGCTTCATCGCCGAGAACGATCGTCACCGGCGGCGCGGCGAAAATGCCGTCCTTGCCGAGATTGTAGCCGGCGCGCTTCAGAACCGCGTCGCGCGCGACGATAAGGCAGATAAGGCTCGCCGTCGTCGCGCCGGAGGCGAAGCCGATCGAGGCGCCGCGCGGCAGATCGAGAAGATCGAGGAGATGGTTCGTGCAGACCATTTCAGCGACGGCTGCGGCGGGCGAGGTGCGATAGGGCCCGATATTCTGGCCCCAGGCGCTGGTCAGCCAGTCGGCGGCGACGCCGGCGCCGTGCGAGCCGCCCTGGACCCAGCCGAAAAAATTCGGCCCCGCATTGCCGGTGAGGCCGGGCGCGGCGGCTGCGGCAAGCTCCTCAATCACTTCGGCGGCGGGGCGGGGGTGATCGGGAAGCGGCCTTGAGAAGGCGGCGAGAAGGCTCGCGTGATCGGCCGGCGCGCGCGGCGGCAACGTATCGAGCGAGTCGCGAAATTCCTTGGCGAGGCGCGCGGCGGCGTCCATCGCGGCGAAAGTCTCATCTCTTTGTTGCGCAATGCGGTCCATGGGTCCTCGCCGGAAAGGGAGGGACATTCGCCAAGTCGATCCCGGCTTGCAAGCCGGCTTGACCCGCCGGGGCCTGCGGCCCACATCACCCTTCGCGTCAGACGGCCGGACGGCTGCGGGCCCTTCCATTGGATCGGGGCTCGAGGAAAGTCCGGGCTCCATGGAGACAAGGCGCCGGGTAACGCCCGGCCGGGCTTTTCAGCGATGAAGGGCCTGAGGGAAAGCGCCGCAGAGAACGAACCGCCTTCTCCGGAAGGTAAGGGTGAAAAGGTGCGGTAAGAGCGCACCGCTCGTCCGGCGACGGATGAGGCATGGCAAGCCCCGCCTGGAGCAATGCCGAATAGGGACCGCGCGTCTTCGGACAAGGGCGTCTCCGCCCCGAGCGGTCCGGGTAGGCAGCTGGAGGCGATGCGCAAGCATCGTCCAAGATGAATAGTCGTCGCCTTTAACGAGGTACAGAACCCGGCTTACAGGCCGTCTGACGCAATTTGAATTCGGCAGGCGTCATCCCGGATGCGCTGCAGCGTGCAACGCCGCCGAGCAGCATACGGGATGACGAAGCGGCGCGACGTTGTTAGACAAACGCCATGTCGAAAACCAATTCAATTTGGCCCGTCTTCTCTCCCTTCATCATTCGCAAGGTCGCGGGGCCGGCCGACATCGACGCGTTCAATCACGTCAACAACGCCCGCTATATCGACTGGGCGAATGAAATCGCCTGGGCGCATTCAGAGGCGCTCGGTCTCTCTATGGAAGATTACAAGCGCATCGGTTTCGGCTGCGTCGTCTGGCGGCATGAATTCGACTATGTCGCGCCCGTCGTCATAGGCGACGAAATCGAGATCGCGACATGGGTTGCGGAAAACGACAATCGCGTCAGGATGCTGCGCGCCTATGAAATGCGCAACGCCAAGACCGGCGCGGTCGTGTTCAAAGGCCGCACAAAATTCGTTTGCATCGACATGACGAGCGGCAAGCCTGCGCGCATGCCGAAGGAGTTTGTTGAGGCGTACAAGGTTGCGGCGTAAGGACCCCCGGCTTCGTCATGACGTCATCCCGGATGCGCTGCAGCGTGAAACGTTGCTGCGCTGATCCGGGATCCCCCGCCGCCCGCGATCCCGGATCAGCAGCGCGTCATTTCATGCCGCGCAGCGTCCGGGATGACGCGTGGGTTTGTTTGGAGGCGCCTCTTGACGCTTCGCGCCGACCGCCCTTTTCAAGGGCGGTGAAGATAGGCGATGATCCGGCAAATCAACGCAGGTTCAATTCGCGGCGCGCCAGAATGATAGAGGAACCCCGCTATGCCCTCATTCGACATCGTCTCTGAAGTCGACCTCACCGAAGCCGACAACGCCATCAAGAACGTCATGCGCGAAATCGCCACCCGCTATGACTTCAAGGGGTCGAAATCGACGGTTGAGATGAAGGAAGGCCTCGTCACGATCAACGCCGACGATGATCTGAAGCTCAAGCAGATGCACGAGCTTTTCCAGGGCCACATGCAGCGGCGCGGAATCGCGCCCGGCTCGCTCGATTATCAGAAGGTCGAGCAGGCGGCGGGACAGTCGGTCCGCCAGCACGTCAAGGTGAAAGAAGGGATCGACAAGGACCTCGCCAAGAAGATCGTGAAGGAGA
>JAGRED010000207.1 GCA_020446725.1 Parvularculaceae bacterium
ATCGAAAACGCCGCAGCGAAGGAGCGATTGATCGGGTCGAACATCTCGCGCGTCGCCTCGACCGAAGCCTCGGTCGCAACGCGGGCGCGCTCGACGCGGGTTTCAAAGAGCTTCGTCCAGTATCCGCGCTGCAGCTCAAGCGCGTCCGCGACCGTCTTGGCGCGGGCGAGGCTGTTGGCGAACTCGACCGCTTCCGTCATCTCGTCGCGAGCCGCGGTGAGCGCGTCGGCGCTGACGACGCGCATGCGCTCGTTCTCGGCTTCAAATCCCTCGCGCGCCGAGGCGAGCGATTCTTCGGTCTGGGCGCGGAATTTCTCGGCGTTGTCCGAGAAGGATTTGAGCGCGGTTTCATATTGTTCGCGCGCGGCGTCCGTCCAGGCGCCGGCGAGCGCCATCATTTCTTCCGGCGCGGCTTCAGCGGCGGGGGATTGCGCGGCGGCCGTCGGCTTGGCTGACGTCGCGGCGGTCTTCTTGGTCGCCATGGCTGGCTCCTTCAATTGGCTATCGCTTGGGTCCAAGTTTGCCGCGCTATGTTGCAACGCAGCAAGCGCCGCTCTCTTAGGCTCTTTTGTGCATTGCGGCAAGCCGGGATCAGGAGGTCAGGCGGGTCAGCGTATCGAGCGAGGCGTAGCCGTCCGCCGGCAGGCCTTCGTTCTTTTGCCAGGCCTTGAGCGCTCGTTTGGTGCCGGCCCCGATGACGCCGTCGATCGGTCCGGGATCGAAACCTTTGTCCTTCAGCGCCTGCTGGAGCGCCATGCGCTCGTCGAGGCTGAGGGCCCGGTCGCTGCGCGGCCAGGCCGCGACGATCGGATCGTTGCGGCCGGCGAGGCGGTCGGACAACAGGCCGACCGCCAGCGCGTAGGACGTCGAGCGGTTGTATTTCAGGATCGCCTCGAAATTCTCGAAGACGAGGAAGGCGGGGCCGCGCGCGCCGGCGGGCAGGAAGATGCGCCCGCGCGTATTCGGGTCGATATCGGTCGCAAGGTTGATCCGTCGCGCGGCGACGCCCGCCCCCGCCCATTCGATGACGGCCTTGCGCGTGTCCGCGTCGGCGAGCGCGTAGTCAAAACCGTCCGGCAGGGAAATTTCGACCCCCCAGCGCGCGCCGTGAATGTAATTCGACGCCGAGAGGTAGTTGGCGGTCGAGGCGAAGACATCGTCCAGATCCGACCAGATGTTACGCTTTCCGTCGCCGCCGTGATCGACGGCGTAACGCAGATAAGTTGTCGGAATGAATTGCGTCTGGCCCATCGCGCCGGCCCAGGAGCCTCTGAGCTGCGTCCGGTCGGCATATCCGTTCTGAAGGATCTTCAAGGCGCCGATCAGCTGTTCGCGCCCGTAGCCCGTGCGGCGGCCTTTCCATCCAAGCGTCGCAAGCGCCCCGATGACGTCATAGTCGCCCATGATCGCGCCGTAGGAGGACTCAAGTCCCCAGATCGCGGCGATGATTTCCTCATCGACGCCGAATTCACTCTCGACGCGATCGAGCAGCGCCTTGTTTTCGGCGACGCGCGCGCGCCCGTCATTGACGCGGCGTTCGGAAACGGCGCCGTCGATGTAATCCCAGACGGCGCGGGAGAATTCAGGCTGATTGTCGTTCAGTTCAAAGACGCGCTGATTGAGGAGGACGCCGTCGAACGCAGCATCGATGACGTCCTGCCGAACGCCGGCCGCCGTCGCCTCGGCGCGAAAGCCGCGGAGCCATTCGTCAAAGCTTGGCTCTTCGGCGCGAGCGCCGCCGACGAGCGGCGCGCTCGCCGCAGCCAGGGCGATGAAAATTCTCGTGAGACGCTGAACTTTCATGGCCAGACGCACCCCTCTTGTCCAATTGCAACGCACACCCTCATAAAGCGCAGTGCAAATGACGGGCAAGGCGGGAATATGGCCGAATGGCCCGCTTTGGGGCGCGGTTGGCCGAATCGGGGAACAAATTCGTGAAATCAGGCCGCCCGGCCCGAGGAAGAGCGGATTTGCAATAGGGCGTTAACGATTATGCGGCGGCCGCTCATCCATGTCGGATATATCAAGACCGGCTCGACCTGGCTTCAGGACGCGGTTTTCGCCGACCCCCGGTCGGGTCTAGTTTTACCCGGCGCGGCGCCGCGTGCCGATCTCGTCGCTGAACTGGTGACCTGCAATCCGTATGCGTTCGATGCGGCGTCCGCCCGCGCCCTATTCGATCGGCGCGTTCTTGAATCGAACGCCGGCGACCGTATCCCGGCATGGTCGGAAGAAACGCTGCTCGGCGATCCGCTCGTGCGTCGGTATGACGGCCGGGCGGTCTGCGACCGCATTGCGGCTGTCTTCCCCGAAGCGCGCATCCTGATCTGCATTCGCGAACAAAAGGCGATGGCGGTTTCGATGTATCGGGAACATGTGAAGCAAGGTGCGTCGCATAGTTTCCAAATGTTCATCGGCGCCGGCGATGAAGCGCGATCATTCACGCCGATTTTGCGGCCTGACTTTCTCGAATATCATCATGCGATTTCCTATTATCAGGCGGCGTTCGGGACGGAAAACGTCCTTGTTCTTCCGCAGGAA
>JAGRED010000208.1 GCA_020446725.1 Parvularculaceae bacterium
CAGGATCTGACGAAACTCGACGCCGACGCGCTCGGGCGCCGTGCGCGCGTGCAATTGCTGCTCGGCGAGGTCGACAACACGCGCGGCAATCTCGACGCGGCGCTCGCGCAATATAAAGAGGCGGCGGCGACCACTGAAGAATTGCTGAAGCGCAATCCCGGCAAGGCGCAGCAGATTTTCGACCACGCGCAATCGGTCTTCTGGGTCGGCTACATCGCCTGGCAGAGAGGCGACGCGGCGGAAGCGAAAAAATATTTCACGCAATACAAGGACTACGCGGATGAGCTCGTGACGCTTGAGCCGGAGAATGAAGATTGGCGGATGGAGGTCGTTTACGCCAATAGCAATCTCGGGACGCTGGCGATGGATGAAGGAGATGCAGCCGAGGCGGTCGGATATTTTAAGAAGTCGCTCAGCGTCTCAATAGCGATGGCGGAAGCGCAGCCGACGGATAATGGGCGACTTATTGAACTGAGCCAAAGCTATTCGTGGCTCGCGCTAGCGCAGGAACGCATCGGCGCATTCGCCGACGCCGAAGCGGCGCTTCTGGCGGAAAAGGCGGTTATCGATGCGATCAAGGAGCGCGACGCCGGCAACACGGAAGCGGACGTAAAAGCGCAGGTTAATGCGCGAGGCCGCGCGCGCGTCGCCTTGGCGAGCGGCGATTCAGCAACGGCGATTTCGTTGCTGCGGAAATTGGCGGCGCGGCAGGAATCTCTGGCCGCAGACGACCCGCAAAATACCAACCGGCAACAATATTATGCATGGTCGCTCGTTGACCTGGGCGAAGCCCAGCTTGCTGTTGGCGCGATTGCGGAAAGCGCGAAAACATCTGCTCTCGCAAATGAAGCATCTAACCGGCTCGTGGCTATTGATCCATCGGTTGTCGAATGGCGCATCAGCGCAGCAGGCGCCGCGCACCGTCTCGCTGCGACCATCAAAATTGCCGAGGGGGATTATGCCAGGGCGCTGGCTATCATCGACGAGGTCGGGCAAACCATTAGTGACGACGCCGAAGAGAAACAGGTTGATCGAGACCTGAGTGCATTGCGGGGCTCCCTTGCGACGATCAAGGCGCGCGCGTTCACGCGGCTTGGCGATCAGGTGAACGCAAGAAAATCTGCGGAAGAAGCAGTCGCGATTCTTGAGCCGGCCAACGTCCTATTTGACCCGAGCATCGCCCGGCGGCTCGTCGAGGCTTACATAGTTGCAGACATGGCGGATAAGGCGACAGAGATGTCGCATAGGCTTGTAGAATTGGGTTACCGGCATCCGGAATTCACAATGCTGCTTGACGCTCATCCCGCGATAAAGGCGGCGGCGGAAGCCACAGCGACGCATGTAAGTGCGAATTGAAAGTTTAATTCCGTTTGGTTGCGCATCAATCGAGTCTAGCATCTATATTCACATAGGGAGACACTTGCCATGGACCATCAAATGAAAATCCTGCTCGCGGCGAGCGCTGCGACCTTGCTTTTCGCCTGTGCGAAAAAAGCGGAAGAAGCGACGACCGCCGAAACAGCCGCCCCGGAAGCCGCAACCGCCGCGCCTGATACCGACGCCGTTGAAACAACCGAACTAGCCGCGGGGCGCCCGGCGCCGATCGGCTCGGCGACCGTGACCATCGGCCTCAACGCCGCGAACAACAATGCGCCGTATTTTTCGGGCGCCGGCGCCGGCTATTGCATTCCCGGCGGCGGCTGCGCGGGCGGCATCGTGAAGGACACCGGCGATGTCGATCTCTCCGGTTTTCCGCCAGGCGACGTCACCGTAACGGTGTCGCTGGACGATGCGTCCTACACTGCCGGCTATCGCTTCCCGGCGAGCCCGTTCGACTCAATCGGCATCGCGACATGGCCCGTCGGCCAGTCGACCGAGCCGCCCGATTTCACGCCGATGTTCGGCGCCAACGCCTGGCCGCGGCAGGATTTCCAGCCGCCATCCGTCTCCGGCGACAAACGCTCCGTCACATTCCTTGATGAAGAGAGCGCGGAAGATTCCTATCAATACGCCATTCAGCTCGATGGGCCGGCCGGCCGCGTGCTTCTTGATCCGAGGATACAGAATGGCGGCGGCCAGCCCCCGCTTCCTGAGCCAGTAAATCCGTGACGTTCGCTAAATCAATTATGGCGGCGGCAACAAATAAGCACGCAGCACCGATAGCGTGAGTTACAATTGAAGGGCCCGGCCATGTGCCGGGCCTTTTTATTTGCTTCTTAGAGATACCCCTCACCTAAAATCGCATTCGCGATTTTGACCTCTCCCGAGGGAGAGGTGAAGCGCCCGCCTCTCCCGGTCCCGGATGCGCAGCAGCGTTTCACGCTGCTGCGCATCGGGGATGACGGGTAATCCCGGCTTTCGATTGCCTTGACTCATCGAACGCCGGCAAGTGCGACTGCGCGCCCGCAGCGAAGCGAGGATTTCTTCAGTGATCGGTTACGATCACTGAAAAATGGGATGAGGCTTTTCTTTCTCCGACAAACGCACGATGGTCGCGCCATGAAGAGCGCGCATCATATTCGCTTTGACCGATCCACGGCGAAACCCGGCCCCTTTCGCGGGCCGTTTTCAGAATTCTGGCGCGGTCTCTGCGCGCTGTATCTCAAACTCTCCGGCTGGAAGGTCGAAGGCGACTGGCCGCGCGACATTCCGAAAATGGTGCTGATCGCCGCGCCGCACACGTCGAACTGGGACGGCGTCAACATGCTCGCCGCCGCCGGCTATTATCGCGCGCCGCTAAAATGGATGGGCAAGCGCGAGCTGACGCGCGGCCCGTTCGGCCCGCTGGTCAAATGGCTCGGCTGCGTCGCGGTTGACCGTCGCGGCGGAACCGACCTTGTAGAACAGATGCGCGCGGCCTTCGCGGCGCGCAAACGCATGATCCTCGCCGTGCCGCCGGAAGGAACGCGCGCGGCCGTCAATGAATGGCGGACGGGATTTTATTATATCGCGCTCGCCGCCGGCGTTCCCCTTGTGATGAGCGTTCTCGACTATGGAACGAAGACGATCCGCCTTTCGGGCGCTTTCACTCCAAGCGGCGACTATGAGGCTGACCTGGCGGCGATCAAATCGCATTATGACGGCGCAAAGGGCCTCCGCCTCGGGCGGTTCATCCACAAGCCAGCCATCGACAAGGCCGCTGACGGATCATCGTCAGGCGGCGACAAGCCTTGAACAGTCACTCTTTCGCATTTTAAGTATTTGGACACTTAGAAACTTTCCTGTTTCTTTACTTGAACGCTCTATTTGTGAGCGTGTTGGGCGCCAGCATTTGTCCGTCGGGGAGAACGACAATGCGGCTTGCTATTGGCTTCATTCATTCGCGCCGCGGCGCTGCGGCGATTGAATTTGCGATCATTGCGCCTGTCTTTTTCCTGCTTCTGATGGGCGTCATCGCCTACGGCGTTTATTTCAGCGCCGCGCACGCCGTTCAGCAGATCAGCGCCGACGCGGCGAGGTCCGCGCTCGCCGGCATCGACGACGAGGAGCGAAAGACGCTTGTCGATCAATATGTCGAGGCGCAGGCGCATAATTACGCCTTCATCGACGTTGACCGCCTTCAGATCACTGTCGCGGTCGACGAAACGCTCGACACCGAACTCGTCGTGTCGGTTTCATACGACGCTTCCAATTTGCCGATCTGGACGCTGTGGCGCAACCTGCCGCTGCCGGACCAGGTCATCGAGAAGCAGGCGGCGATCCGTCTCGGGGGACTATGATCCATGCATGGTCGCCCAACACCCCGGACGGTCGTCGCCTGCGGCCTTGCACGCACGTTCATCGCGGATCAGCGCGGCAATGTCGCCATCATCGCCGCATTCGCGACGCCCTTGCTGTTGCTCGTCGCCGCATTCATGTTCGACTACAGCGCGATGCGAAATCAGGATCGGCAGACGCAAAACGCGGTCGATCTCGCCGCGATCGCCGCGGCGGCGCGCATCGAGAAGGCGGAAGAAGCCGCTTTTCGAACCCTTAGCGAGAACGGCGTTCATTTCGGCGGACAGTCTTCGGCGGAAGCGGTCGTCGCTTTTGTCGATCTTAAGGCCGCCGCCGCGCGATCAGCCGTTGAAAAGGGTCGCTATACGCGCGATGCGGCGATCCCCGCGGATCAGCGGTTCGTTTCCGGCGCAACGCCGCATAACGCGGTCCGGGTGACGGTCAGAACGCCGGCGACGCGCTATTTCACCAAATCGATGTTCGGCCAATCCTATCTGCAGCGCAGCGCCGTCGCCTCCGCCTCGGCGTCCGGCGCCTTTTCGATCGGCTCAAGACTGGCGAGCCTCAACGGCGGCGTGTTGAACGCCGTGCTCGGCGGATTGCTCGGCGGCGAAATTTCGCTGACCGTGATGGATTACAATGCGCTTCTCGACGCCGATGTTTCCCTGTTGTCGTTCCTGGACAGCCTCGCCGTCGAATTGGGCGTGACGAGCGGCACATATGAAGACCTCGTGCGGTCGGATGCGACGGTCGGTCAAATCCTGTCGGCGCTGGCGACGGCGAGCCGCGGCGACGCGGGCGCGGCGTCCGCGCTCTCAAAGCTTGAGGCGGACCTCGCGGGATCGACGGTCGCCGCGCCGCTCGGCTCGCTGGTCGACCTCGGCCCGCTCGGCGCGGCGCGCATCGGCGGCGAAGCGGCGGCGCTCGATATCGTCATCAATGCGCTCGATCTCCTGTCCGCGTCGGCCGCGGTTGCCGACGGCGAAAGGCAGGCGCGCATCGATCTTGGTTCGTCGCTCGCCGGGCTCGGCGATTTCGAGCTGCGCATCACGATTGGCGAGCCGATGCAGGAATCTCCGTGGTATCGCATCGGCGAAAAGGGCGACGTCGTCAGAACGGCGCAGACGCGCATCGCCTTCGACCTGACGGTCGGCGGCGGCGGCATCCTCGCCGGCGCGACGATCAATCTTCCGATCTATGTCGAGGCCGCCTACGCCAGCGGCGAGCTTACGGCGATTGACTGCGAAAACCTTTTGCAACCGCGCGTGCGGACGATGGAAGTATCAACGACGCCAGGCGTCATTTCCGCCTGGATCGGCGATCTAGACGGCGGGGCGGAAACGAATTTCCACCGCAATCTCGAATTCCGGAAGGCGACGCTTGTCAAAACGCCGCTGCTGACGGCGCGGGGTCGCTCGGAAATCTCAATCAAGAACCTTTCGCCGACCGTTCTCACCTTCACGCCCGACGAAATCGCGCGCCACGCGGTGAAAAGCACGCACACGCGGAGCCTGACGGCGTCGCTCCTTTCCTCGCTTCTCGGCCGCCTTGACGTCGAGTTGAAAGCCGGCGGACACAGCCTGATCGCGCCTTCCGTGGTGAAGACGGCGCTTGTCGCATCGACACAGCCTGTCGCCGACCTTGTCGACGAGGCGATCGTCAACACGCTCTCCATTCTCGGCGTCAAACTCGGCGAGGCCGATGTGCGCGCGTCGGGCGCCTATTGCGGCCGGCCAGTGCTTGTCGAGTAATAGCGCGGCGTCTCCAAAAGTCGTTGACGCGCCTTTCGGGCGGTGAAACGATTGCCGGGAGCAATAACCTGTTCAGTCAGCGCGAGCGGAGAGACGACGCCCATGCACGAGGCTTTCACCGCCGAAGGCGGATGCGATTGCGGTGAAATCCGCTATCGCATGAAAGACCGACCGCTTTTCGTTCATTGCTGTCATTGCCGCTGGTGCCAGCGCGAAACGGGCGCCGCTTTCGCGCTCAACGCAATGATCGAATCGGATCGGGTCGAAACGATCGCAGGCGCGCCTGAAGCCGTCGACACCCCCTCCGCCAGCGGCAAGGGACAGCAGATCGTGCGCTGCCCCTCTTGTCGCATCGCGCTCTGGAGCCATTACTCCGGCGCCGGCGACAAGGTGAAATTCATCCGTGTCGGAACGCTCGACAATCCGGATCTTTTGCCGCCGGACATTCACATCTTCACCGCGTCGAAGCAGCCCTGGGTCGTCATTCCGCCCCGCGCGCTCGCGGTTGAGGAGTTCTACGACTGGCGCGACTGCTGGCCGGATTACGCCAAGGAACGCCGGGCGGCGATGAAGCGCTAACATTCAGCGCCGCGCAAACCGAAACGCGGCGAACCGCCGGCGCACGAGACGCCGGCGGCGACGCTTACGCAACTGACACCGTGTTAATTGCGGTCGAGTTTTTTCGGCAGATAGAAGGACTGGTTGGAAAAGCCGATGCGCGTGCATTCGCCCGTCGCGACATCCCAGCTGAACGTGATGTAGCCGAAATCGCCGCTCGATTCGATCGCGCCGAGAAGATCGGCGTTCGCCGTGTTGCAGAACGCGACATCGCCGTCCGCATCTTCCGCCTGGCAAAAACCGAAAGCGGTGAAGCCGCCGCCGGCGAGCGCGAAACGCCGCATGCCGCAACCGATATAGACATCAGGATCGACATTGTACCGCGCGGTCACCTGATCGCCGCCCGCGAAACCGCCGGCCGCGTCGACATCGACTTCCGCCGGCTGCGTCATGCCGGCATGCGCTGCGCCGGCGATCATTGATAATGCGATAGTCACTGCCAGTTTTTTCATGCCTTAGTCTCCCTTTTTCAGCATCGGGTTTCAGAAATGGCCGTCAATCCGGCCGTCATTGATCGCGCGCGACAGATCGCGCAGCGCTCTTGCGCGCTCAGCCTCAGGCAATTGCGCGGCAAGTTCGACGAAGTGATCGAGGTCCCGCGTTTCTACGCGCGGCAAGGTGAGGAGCCGGTTGAAATCCTTCCGGATCGCGGCGGTCTTTTGCGGATCGGCGGGGATCGCGGCCGTCGGCGCGGGAGCGGACGCGCCCGCCTGCGGCGACAAACGCAACGCCGCGAATTCCTCACGCAGAAGGCGGCGCAGCATCTGCGCATCAAGCGCGGCGTTCGCCGCAACCGGAATTTCCGCATTCGCCGGCGCCGTCGCCGGTTGAGACGCAGCGCGGCTTGGCGCGGCCTCGGCGACGGAGATCGCCGCTTCCGCGAGCGCGAGGCGATCATTGATCTCAGCAGCGCGCGCCGCGAGAAAACCGATCGCCAAAGTTTGCAGGATTGAAAGCGCGGCGAGAATCTTCAGCATCATCCCTCTCCCATCGCGCGCCGAAACTGGTGAGGCGCAAGAAGGAGATTAGGATTGCGAAAGCCCGCCCTTGGTGATGCAGATCACTAGAAAAGCTTGACCGGATCGTCTTCCGGGCGCGCCTTCAGGACCCAGCGCCCGTCCTCATTGCACGCGACGCCGTCCCAAAGATCCGAGCGGCCCTCAAAGGAAATCCGCTGTTCGTATTTTCGGCAGCCGGTCGCCTTGCGGCGCGGCCCGCCCGCAAGGTCAAGCTCGGTTCCGGGGGCCTTCACCATCAGGCTTTCATGAATATAGCCGACGATCCTTCCGTCGGTTTCGCCAAGCATCCATGGCTTGCCGACAACCTTGCCGATCGCGTTGACGCCGGTTCCGGACACCAGTTGCTCCAGCACCGGAAAATCCGTCGACGGACCAAGGCGCACATTGGCGTTGCGCGTTAATGCATAGAGCCCCTGTTCGGTTTCAAAGGTCTCGTCGAGGGAAAGCCCCGCCGGCGCCGCCGGACAGTCCGTCGGATCGGGCTTGAGATTGCCGATGCAGGCCGCGCGGCCTTTCACCCAGCCGAAAG
Source organism: Parvularculaceae bacterium (assembly GCA_020446725.1). Lineage (GTDB taxonomy): Bacteria > Pseudomonadota > Alphaproteobacteria > Caulobacterales > Parvularculaceae > Amphiplicatus. The sequence goes on from JAGRED010000208.1 coordinate 7,635, forward strand.
CGGCCGGTCCGCGCCAGTCAAAACGCTCGCCGTCGCCGCCCTTTTCGACCGCCTGAAGGAAGGCTGGCTGCAGCGCGCGCGCATCCTGCGTGGGGAGCGCCGCACCCAGAACCGAGGCGGCGGCGTAATTTTCCGACCCGCCGAAATCGAGCCCGGACCCGCCGGCGCAGGCGGAAAGCGTGAACGCGGCGGTGAAAACGGCGGCGAGACGCATGTCGGATTTCCCTTTTGTCGGCCCTGATGATGCGAGGCGACGTTATGGACCAAGCCTCCGCGCCTCGCAAATTACCGGTTTGAGACATGCCTAATGCCTAACAAGGGGTTAACGCCGGCGGGGCGCGGAAGGGCGACGCAAGAGTTTCAGCGAAATTTTACGCTTGCCGGCAAGTATACGCGGGAACTGAGGGAATTCCGGATCATGTCCGCACAAACCGGGGCTGTCTCGCGACTGAAACAGTTGATTGAAGTCGCGCGTGAGGGATCAACCGAAAAGCGCGCCGATTTGCTGCGCGAGATCACCGACGTCTTCATGGCGGCGCCTGACCGCTACACGTCGACCGAGATGCAGCATTTCGATGTCATCCTGTCGAAGGTGACGGAATCGGTCGAAATCGCGCTGCGCGTTGAAATCGCCGAAAAACTCGCCGACACGCCGAACGCGCCGAAAAACCTTGTCCGGCAGCTCGCGCATGACGAAATCACGGTGGCGCAGCCGATCCTTGAGCGCAGCGTGGCGCTGAACGAGGAAGACCTCATCCGGATCATCCGCCAGCGCACACCCGATCATATGAAGGCGATTTCCCGTCGCCGCGAGGTGCCGCCGACCGTTTCGGCCGAACTCGTTGAACGCGGCGACAAGGATGTCCTCGTCACCCTCGCGGAAAACCAGGGCGCGCGCTTCGCCGCCGACACGATGACAAAGCTCGTCGAGCATTCGCGCGCCATCCCGGAATTGCAGGTTCCGCTGACGGAGCGTTACGACCTGCCGGCGAACCTGTTGACGCAGATGTATTTCTTCGTCTCCTCCGCGCTTAAGCGCGAAATCCTGAAACGTTCCGACCTTCTTGATCCGGCGCTCATCGACGAGGCGATCGAAGGCAACCGCGCAAAGATCCTCAAACAGGCGGTCGACGGCGCGCAGAGCGATGTCGCGAACGCGCACCGCTTTGTCGAAGAAAAAGTCCGGGCGGGGCTCTTAAATGAAACATTGCTGAAAGAGCTTGTCGAAAGCCGACGCTCGACGGAATTCCTGCTGTCGTTCGCCCACGCCGCCGGCGTTGATTCATCGACCGCCCAGCGCATCCTGCAGGACCGCTCATTTGAGTCGCTCGCCATCGCCTGCCGCGCCGCCGGATTTGAACGCTCGACCTTCGCGAAGATCGTCTTCAGCCTGCAACGCAATGAAGGCGAACAGCAAAAGGCGCTCAGGATTCTCGATCTCTATCTCAAAGTGCCGCACGAAGCCGCCGAGCGCGTCATGCGCTTCTGGCGCGTCAGGGCGGAAGCGGGCGCGCCCGACGCCCCAAAAGCCAAAGGCATACACGCGCTCGCCGACAAGGTCGCCGCTGCGCGGCGCTGATCCCGGCACTGAACGCCAACGAAAAAGGCGCCGGATCTTGAAGATCCGGCGCCTTCGTCATTTAACGCGCTCAGGCGGAGGACGTCAGTCCGTCGTCAGGCGTAAACCCTGATATCGGCGCGATGCGAGCAACGACGCTCGGCGATCTGGCGCAACTGGCCATAGGGAACGTAACGCGCATCCGGCCCGCGCGCCGTCACCGTGCACACGCGGTCATTGCCGCGGCGACCGTAATAGACTTCCTCGACAAGGACGGCCTCCGCGCGATAGCCGCGCAGGCGGATGATGTCGCGATCAACGACGCGGCCGGCGTCGCGATAACCGCGACGATCGTAATAGGGCCGGTCGTAATAGCGTCCGCCGCGATCGTAATAGCCGCCATTGCCGAAGCTCAGCGAAATCGAGAACTGCGGGTCGGCGCGATAATAACGATCCTTCGGATAATAGCTGTAATAGTCGCGATTGTGATAGCGGTGATCGTGATCAAGCGTGCAGCGCGTCGGGCGATAGCTTGAATAACGCCGATTGTCATTGCGATGATTGTCAGCGCGATGGTTATCGCGGCGCCGGTTGTCGCTGCGATGATTGTCGCGATGGTCGTCGCGGCGACGGTTGTCGGCGCGATGGTTGTCGCGATGGTCGTCACGGCGACGATCACTGCGCCTGTCGCCGCGTCTGTCGTCATGCCGGTCATTATCGCGATAATTTCTCTCGCGTTGCCGGTCGTCGCGATCGCGACCCCGGTCATCAGCCGACGCCGCGGTGAAGCCGAGCGCGCCCAACCCGATCAGGAACGCGGCCGCAGCCTTGGTGATTGCTTTCATTTCAGCCTCCGAGCCAAACGCCCCAGCCGGATTGCTATGAACGGGTGATCGCGTGAGAATGCGGCCAAAATGGCGCCGGGCCTGTCCGCTTTGCGCCACATTTGGATGAACTAACATCACATGCCGTAGAGAAACGCCGCGATTTCAGGCATAAACCGCCGATGACTGATCCCGCGCCCGTGTTTCCCGATACAAAAAAAGACGCCCGCCGCAAGGCGGTCGGCTTCTTCCGGCTCGCTTCGGGCATTCTTTTCGCGGCGATCGGGTTCCTCGCGCTCGCCGCCCGATTCGATTTTTTCGGCGCCGGCTTCCACATCAATTTCGCCCTGCTGCTAGGGATCGCAGGCACAATCCTCCTGGGCGTCGGGCTGATGGCCCTTTCCTTCTATTCCAACCGGTCAGGCGCGGATGATGCGGTTCTCAACATGAACGAAACCGATTGGGATGAGGCGGGCGGACGCAAAGGGAACTAATGCCGCACGTCCTGGCGCACCTCAAAAAAGAATCGCCGGTCGCCGATTATTCGGCGGGCGCGGCTTTCTCAAAGACGACCATGTAGATTTCGTTGAGGCCGGCCACATCGGGCTCCTCGGCGAGCTTGAAGCCGAAGGCCTCGATCTCATTGATGAGGCCCGCCTTGCCGAAACGCACATGCGCGCGCCGCGTATCGTCCTTGTGCGTTTCATCGAGCGTGTAATCGAGAATAATGAGGCGGCCGCCGTCACTGAGAGCATCTCTCACCGTCGCCATGATCGCTGGCCGGTCGGTGAAATAATGATAGGTGTCGGCGATGAAAACGACGTCGACAGAGTTCGGCGGCAGCGTAATGTCCCTGTCGCGGCCGAGCACGGTGACGACGTTGCCGGCGTCAAGATCGGCGGCGCGCTGGCCGATGAGCTTCAGAAAGCGCGGCTCGATATCGATCGCATAGACGACGCCCTCCGCGCCGACCGCCGCGGAGAACATCAGCGAGTAAAGGCCGGTGCCCGCGCCGATATCGGCGATGCGCTCGCCCGGCTCGATCTTCGCGGCCGCGAGGACGGCGTTGCGCGCGGCGTAAAGCTCGCGGCTGCCGACTTCCATCGTGTCGAGGAACACCTCCGGATTGGCGGCTTCCTCGCCATAGGCGGGCGGCGGCAACGGATCGGCGAGATCGGTCGCCGCCCGGTCGCGCCCGCACGCCGCCAGCGCCAACGCCGCAGCGACTGCGCCCGCCCCCCGGATCAGTCCCGTCATCATCAAGTCGCCCTCGCCTTAGCCTCAAACCGAGGCGGTTCGATCCGCCTTTTCGGCCCTAAAGTCTAGGCCGGTTTCCGGCGTTCTGGAACCGGATCGAAGGCCCTGAACAGGTCAGCCATCTCAACCCGTATGCCTTTCTCGATCGTCGCAGAGGCCTCGCGCTATGACGCCTAAGACATGGAGGATGCGCCGGCTATTGAGGGTCGGCCGCGTCCTGTTGCGCAGGGGCATCGATGCGGGCGAACGCGTCCGCCGTCGATTCCTCAATATGCGCGCTCATCACCGGCAACTCGACCAAATCGGCCGCGGGCGCCGCCGCAGACGCTGCGAGTTCAAGATCCGTTTCCAGATTGATTGCAGAGACGGGCGCGTCGACGGTTTCCAGCATCGACCGGCCATGGCCATTGGCGAAACTAAGAATTTTCGCCGCCGGCTGGATCACCTCCGCATGCGGCGCGGGTTCCGTCGCCGCGTCCGGCGCATCACCAAGGCCGGTTTTGAATTCGATCGCGTCCACAACGCCAATCTCATCCGCGAAGTCTCTCGGCGTCGCAGCGGCCGCATCAGCAAGCCCCGCATGCGCGGGAGCCTCTCCGCATGCCGCGCCCGCGCATTGTCGCTTATCGCTGTTTTTCGACGCGTATAACGCATAAGCGCCCAAAGCCAGCGCCGCGCTGAGAGCCGAAGACGTCAGGATAAGCGCTGCATTTTTCAGAGAGCCGCCAACCATAGTTTTTCTCCTATCGCTTGACCTTACGAAGAGAACGCTTTGCAGAAACTCGTGACCAGGGCCACTCCCGTGCAATAGGTTCTCACCGC
>JAGRED010000209.1 GCA_020446725.1 Parvularculaceae bacterium
CTTTTCCTCGCCCAAAGGCCCGTCGCAGCGGCAACTTCGCGCCGGCGAACTCGTGCGTCACGCGCTGGTCGAGATTTTCCAGCGCGAGGATCTGCGCGATCCGGCGCTGACCGGCCTTTCGATCACAATCACCGAGGTGCGCATGTCGCCGGATCTGAAGCAGGCAACGGTCTTCTGCGCGCCTGTCGGGGCGTCGATCGACAAGGACAGACACCCGGAAATTTACAAGGCGCTCGATCACGCCGCGCCGCATCTGCGCCACATCCTTGGACAGAAGATCGACATGAAATTCACGCCGGCGCTCAAATTCCGTCCGGATGACAGCTTTGCCGAAGCGCGGCGCATCGACGAACTTCTCGCCTCGCCCGCCGTCGCGCGCGATCTCAAACATCACGAATAAGCGAGCGGGCGACGAAACGCCCGCTGTGTCCGACGGACTGAAATCTCATTTGTCGATTTATCGGCGCCGTCGGCGTCTCTTCGCTGTCTTACCATCGGCAAAGAGGAGAGAGACTTTGAAATTCATCGCCCTGTGCAGCGCTGCGGCGCTCATCGCCCTGCCCGCGGTCACGATGCCCGCGCAAGCCGGAGACGACGCGATCGGGAAAGCCGTTTCCGACCCGACCCGGCTTGAAGAACAATCGGCGCGCGACGCCGACAGAAAACCGGCTGAAATTCTCCGCCTCGCCGGCGTCAGGGAAGGCGACAAGGTCGCCGATCTCGCGGTCGGGGGCGCCTATTACACCGCGATCCTCTCGCGCCTCGTCGGCGAGACCGGAAAAGTCTACGCCGTCGATCCGACGCTCATTTTCAAGGCCTTTCCGAACGCGTCGAAAACATTCCCCGCCTATCTTGAAAAAGACCCGCGCGAAAATGTCGTCTATTCCGTTCAGCGATTCGACGAACTGGCCTTGCCCGAACCCGTCGACGCCGTCCTGATGGTTCTTTACTACCATGACACGATCTGGACCGGCGAAGACCGCGCCCAGATGAATGAACGCATTTTCGAAGCGCTCAAACCCGGCGGCGCCTATGTCATTGTCGACCATGACGCGCTTGACGGCGCCGGCGATGAGGTGACGAAATCCCTTCACCGCATGGAAAAGAAAGTCGTCGCGCCGGAAGTTCTCGCCGCCGGCTTCACGCTTGAGACGGAGAGCGACATCCTCGCCCATCCGGACGATCCGAAAAACGACAGCGTCTTCGACGAAGGACGCCGCGGCAAGACGGACCGCTTCGTCTATGTTTTCAGAAAACCGTCCTGAGGCGGTTGACTGAAACGCCGCGCCGCGCTTTACCTCGCGCCGAAAGGGCCGCCCGCGTTCGATCCGTGCGGCGGCCCGCTGAACAAGCAAGGCGATGATGGGCAAGCAGCGGCGCAAAAAGGGCCGGCCGGTTTCCGGCTGGATCATTCTCGACAAGGCTTATGATTTCGGTTCGACCGAGGCGGTCTCGAAACTGAAATGGCTGTTTCAGGCGCAAAAAGCCGGGCACGCCGGCACGCTCGACCCCCTGGCGACCGGCGTCCTGCCGATCGCGTTCGGCGAGGCGACGAAGACCGTTCCCTATGTGATGGACGCAACGAAGCGCTATCGCTTCACCGCGAAATGGGGCGAGGCGACAGCGACCGACGACCGCGAAGGCGACGTGATCGCCGCCTCGGACAAGCGCCCGTCGCGGGCGGAGATCGAAAACGTGTTGCCGGATTTCACCGGAACGATCGAACAGGTCCCGCCGCAATTTTCCGCCGTGAAGATCGGCGGCGAGCGCGCCTATGATCTCGCGCGCGAGGGAAAGACTGTGGAGATCGAAAAGCGCCAGATCGACATTCATGAATTGACGCTCGTCGATATTCCGGACGCGGATCATGCAGTCTTCGAAGCGGTCACCGGCAAGGGCGCCTATGTGCGTGCGCTGGTGCGCGACATGGCCGTCGCGCTCGGGACGCAGGGCCATGTCTCGGAATTGAGGCGCACCGCGGTCGGCCCCTTCCGCGCCGAAGACGGCGTCACCATCGCCGATCTTGAAAAGCTGGAGACGCCGGAAGCGCGCGACGCCGCGCTTCTTCCTATCGACGCCGCGCTTTCGGGTCTGCCGCAAGCCTCAGTCGGCGGCCCTGAGGCCGACAGGCTGAAGCGCGGCCAGCCCGCGGTCATCACCGCAGCGACCGCGAAAGGCGTTCGCGGCGCCGATGTCGGGACGATCCCCGCCGTCCTCGCTTCGCTTCATGGCGAGGCGGTCGCGATCTGCGAACTTGACGGTCTGAAGCTGAAGCCGCTGCGCGTCTTCAATGCCGGCTAATCGTCGCCGATTTCGCGCAGGATAAGACGAAGAGCGTCCTTCAGCATTTCATCATCCTTGGCGCGCAAGGGCGATGCGATTGCAATATCGGGAACGACGCCGCGCGCCGCGAGATCGCCGTTCGGGCGAATAATGTGCGCTTTCGGATAACTGACGACGATTCCCGTATTCGGCAACGTGAATTGCTCCATCGCGCCATAGGTGGTTGCAAGATCGGATGTCTCTTCCCCGAGGATCGTCGCAAAGCCGTAATCCTGCGCGAGCGCGGCGAGCGTCGTCGCGTTCGAATAGGAATGACGATCGATAAGGATGAACACCTTCCCCTCATAGCGCGCGCCGTCGCGCGGGCGCCCGTCGCCAAGATCGAAATCGATAATGTCGCCGGGCTTCGCTTTTTCAAACGCCGCCGCATAACGCGCGGAAATCGACGTCTCATCGCCCGGCTGCAGGCGCTCTGCATTCGAGGCGGTCGTCGCCGCGCTCACCTTCACGTAAAAATGCGAGGCGAATTTGAACGGCCGGTCGGCGAACCAGGCGACCATATGATCGCTGAAGGAATTGTCGCCGCCCGGATTCGCGCGAATGTCGATGAGGATCGCGGGAACCTCTGCGGCGGCGAAGGCGGCGAACGCCTCATCGATGAACGCCTTGAAGGCGGCGTTATCCCACATATCGGCGGCGTCCGGAGCGTTGTTGTAGAACGGGCCGGGGCGCAGATAGCCGACGCCGTCGATGACAGCATGTCGGCGTTCGTTCCAGTCGAGATCGAAAGCGGCGTCTTCAGGATCGACAAGCGCATCGCGCGCGAGCGCCGGCGCCGTCACGCGCCGAGGCGCGCCGTCCGGCGTTTCGATTCCAAGATCGAACGTCTCGACCTCACCACCGTCGAGCCAGAGAAGCGCGCCGAAGCGGAACTCCAGCATGGTGCGCGCAAGATAGGCGCTGTCCGCCGAAAGATGCGCCGAAAGGCGCTTTTCGACCGCTTCGACGCTTTCGCCGTTGATCGAGACGATGCGCGCGCCGGCGAGGGAGGGCGACACCCCGCTCATGTCGTCAGCAATCATCAGATCATCGCCGACAAAGCGAATTGATAATGGAAACGCCTTGCCGCCGGCCTCGCGGAACGCCTCATACGCGGCCGAGGGGAAGGCGATGTTGGCATGCGCAATATTTCCATAGGCGACGAATTGTTGAAACCGGACTTCCGCCTCGGTTCGCGTCATCGGCCCCGAGATCGCGCGGCGCTCGTCGCGATAGGCCGCGTCATATTCATCCTTCGGGCGGCGGGCGTAGAGATCGAAATGCGCGGCTTGGAGCCCTTCATAAAGCGCATCGAAATCCGACTTTAACGCTGCGGCCGAAAATCGTTCGGGATCGGCCGGCGGCGCGGCGCAAGCGGGCGACAAGACAAGCGCGAGAATGATCGCCGAATATTTCGCCAGGGATGAAGACAAGCGCATGGACGTCCTTTCCGGAATTGGCAGATCAATAAGCGACCGCCGCGCTGGACAATCGCCGGGCGTAGCGCCAAACCACCATGGCGGCGGGCGGAATATTTCCTCCTTTTTTCCTGACCTTCAATGATTTCAACGGGTTGAACGACGTGAGCGCGCAAGACCAGATCCGCATCGGACCGTGGATGCTCGATCCGGCGAGCGGCGAGCTTATCAAGGGCGACGCGCAAATCCGCCTCGCGCCGAAGACCGCCTCGCTGCTGGCGCTGCTTGCCGCAAAGCCTGGCGAAGTCGTTGCGCGCGAGGAGATCGAAACGGCGCTCTGGCCGGGCGTCACGGTCGGCGAGGATTCGCTCGCGCGCCTCGTATCGAAATTGCGCAAGGCGCTCGGCGATGATCCGAAAGCGCCTCGCTTTATCGAAACCTTGCCGAAACGCGGCTACCGGCTGGTTGTTGAGGCGATCGCCGTCGCCGACATGTCTGCGCCTTCCCTTTCGGCGCGGACGAAAATCGCCCTCATTTTGGGTACGATGATCGTTGCGATGTTCTTGCTGTTGACGTTCGGTCGCCAACAAAGCGAAAGAACCGCGCAGGCTGTCGTCGCCAACCCGTTGATCGCGCGCGCGGACGATTTCTATTTTCAGTATACGCGTGAAGACAATGAAGCGGCGATCGCGCTTTATGAGCGCGTCATCGCCGCGACGCCGGACGATCCGAACGCGCTCGCCGGTCTCGCCAATGCGCTCGTCCAGCGGTCGATGCGCTGGCCCGTGTCGCCGGATGATGCGCGCGGCGAGATCACGACGCTCGGCGCGGCGCGCGCGAGCGGCAGGCTTGATGAGCCCGCGGCGAAGCGCCAGGTCGACCGCGCGCTCCTTCTCGCCGCCGAGGCGGTTCGTCTCGCCCCGGCAGACGCCGCGCCGCGCAAGGCGCTCGGTCTCGCCGAAAGCGCCGCCGGCCGGTTCGACGCAGCGCTAGAAACCTATGACGCCGCGCTCGCCCTCGACCCGAACGCCTGGGGCGTCCTCATCAACGTCGCCGACATTCTCGAAATCACCGGCCGGAATGCGAAGGCGCTGCCCTATTTCGAGCGCGCCTATGAAGCGATGAGCAGCGCCTATGAGAAAGAGGCCGCGCGCATCCGCCCCTGGCAGGCGCGGCTCGGCGTCGTGATCGCCGAGCGCCATGGGGCGGCCGGCGACAACGCCCGGGCGGAACAATGGTATCGCGACGTCCTCGCCCTCGCGCCGCTCGACCGCGGCGCGACGCAAGGGCTTGCCGCGCTTCTGAGAACGTCGGGATAGGCGGCGGAGGCGGACCGGCTCTGCCGCAACCTCGCCGAGCGCGCCGGCGAGGGGTGCTGAACCCCGCCGCGCCGCTTGCCTTTCCCACGGCCTTCCCCTAAGGACCCGCATCCTTTCGACCCTGCTGGACGGCGTCCCGGCGGGGCCGGCACCATTCCGACGCCGCGGAGATGATCCCATGTCGATTACGGCTGAGCGCAAAGCCAAGCTGATCAAGGAATACGCCGTCAAATCAGACGACACCGGCTCCCCCGAGGTTCAGATCGCCATCCTTTCGGAGCGTATCTCCAACCTCACCGAGCACTTCAAGGAACACAAGAAAGACAACCATTCGCGCCGCGGGCTTTTGAAGCTCGTCTCGCAGCGCCGCCGCCTGCTCGATTACGTGAAGCGCAATGACGAGAAGCGCTATCAGACGCTGATCGAACGCCTCGGCCTGCGCCGCTAAACGACGTCCGGGCGTTTGCTTCCACAGGCGCCCCTATTTCACCGGACCGCGACAGGCGCGGTCCGCCCTTGCCCAACGGGGTAAGGCGGGGTCGCTGAAGGAGCGAAAGATGAAACTCACCGGAAAATCCGCGATCGTGACAGGCGGCGCGTCGGGCCTTGGCGCGGCGACCGCTGAAGCCCTTCACGCGGAAGGCGTCAAAGTCGCGCTCTGGGACATGAATGAGGAAAAAGGCGAGGCGCAGGCGAAAAAAATCGGCGGCGTTTTCGTTAAGACCGACGTGACGAGCGAGGAGAATGTCGCGGCCGCGCTTGCAAAGAGCATCGCCGCGAACGGCTCTCCGTCGATCCTGATCAATTGCGCCGGGATTGCGACCGGCGAGAAGACCGTCGGCAAGAACGGGCCGCACCGGCTCGACGGGTTCAAGCGCACGATCGAAATCAATTTGATCGGCACGTTCAACTGCATCCGCCTCGTCGCGGCCGAGATGGAAAAGAATGTTCCGGACACGGACGGCGGGCGCGGCGTCATCGTCAACACGGCGTCCGTCGCCGCTTTCGACGGTCAGATCGGCCAGGCGGCTTACGCCGCCTCCAAAGCCGGCGTCGCCGGCATGACCTTGCCGATCGCGCGCGATCTCATGAGCATCGGCGTGCGCGTCAACACGATTGCGCCAGGCATTTTCTGGACGCCGATGATGGCGGGCATGGACCAGAAAATTCAGGATGCGCTCGCGGCGATGGTTCCCTTTCCGAAGCGCCTCGGCAAGCCGGAAGAATACGCCTCCATGGCGGTCGAAATCTGCCGAAACGGCTATATGAACGGCGAAACGATCAGGCTCGACGGCGCCATCAGAATGCAGCCTAGATAGGCTCCATATACGCCGCTTCGATGATCGAAGCGGCGTTTGTCTATCGGGGGGTCAAGGGACCGCCCGAATGTCCGACGAACGCTTCGGCGATCCGCGCTGAGGCGTCATACACGAAGAAAGAAGAAAGCAATGTTCAACATCACCAAGAAATCGATCGAGTGGGGCGGCAGAACGCTGACGCTCGAGACCGGACGCATTGCGCGTCAGGCGGAAGGCGCCGTTCTCGCCACATACGGCGACACGACGGTTCTCGCTGCGGTGACCGCCGCAAAAGAACCCAACCCCGCGCTCGATTTCTTTCCGCTCACCGTTCACTACATTGAAAAATATTACGCCGCCGGGCGCGTCCCGGGCGGGTATTTCAAGCGCGAAGGCCGCCCGACGGAGAAAGAGACGCTGACCTCGCGCCTTATCGACCGTCCGATCCGCCCGCTTTTCGCCAAAGGCTTCAAGAACGAAGTCAACGTCGTCACGCAGGTTCTCAGCCACGATCTTGAAAACGATCCGGATGTCGTCGCGATGGTCGCAGCCTCCGCGGCGCTGACAATTTCGGGCGTTCCGTTCCTCGGGCCGATCGGCGCGGCGCGCGTCGGGCA
>JAGRED010000210.1 GCA_020446725.1 Parvularculaceae bacterium
AAAAAATCCGGCTCGCTCGCCATGGTTGGCGGCATTGCGCTGCTGCTTGCCGTCATCGGCGTCGGCGCATTCCTTCTGGCCGGCAATCGGCGAGGCGCTGAGCCGGCATCTGTCGTTGCGGCTGCGCCGGAAAGCGCCGTTGTTGAGGATACGGCTCGTGCGGACGCGTCGGTTGATGCGCTTGCTGCGGAGGCGTCGGTTGAGGATGCCGCAGCGATCGAAACTACGCTCGCGGCCGCTGAAGACGGTCTTGCGACTGATGCGCCGCCTGCTGATGAAATCACCGATGCGGTCGCCGCCGCAGTCGTTGAAGAGACGCCGGCCGAACCGGAAAAGAAGGATGAAACTGCGCCCTATCGGGATTGCGATTCATGCCCCTTGATGCAGCCGACGCCGGGCGGCGTCTTCATGATGGGCTCGCCCTCCGATGAAGGGGGACGCAACGCCTATGAGGGCCCGCAGCGCGAAGTGACGATCAAGCCATTTGCGATCGGCGCCTATGAAGTCACGAATGCGGAATGGAAGGCCTGCGTCGATGACGGCGCATGCCGCGCCAGGCGTACGGACGACGAAAAGCTGCCGGTGCTGGGCGTTTCCTGGCGCGACGCCGGCGGCTACGCAAAATGGCTGTCGCGCAAGACAGGACGGACATACCGGTTGCCGACCGAAGCGGAATGGGAATTCGCCGCAAGAGGCGGCGCCGCGTCAGCCTATTGGTGGGGCGACCGGTTCGAACGCGCGCGCGTTGCGATGAGCGCGCCGCAGGCTGTCGGTTCTTATCAGCCGAACGGCTTCGGTCTTTATGACGTTCTCGGCAATGCGCGCGAGTGGGTCGCCGATTGCTATGTCAATAATTACGTCAATGCGCCGATCGACGGTTCGGCCGTCACCGACGGCGATTGCGGCAAGCGCGTTATCCGCGGCGGCGCCTGGTCGAGCTCGCCGGTCGACATGCGCGTTGCGAACCGCAGCCGCATCGATATCGGCGTCGGCGCCGGCTATATGGGCTTCCGGATTGCAGCGGATGCGCCGTAACGCCTCGCCGGCGCGCTTGTGCCCGGCCGCCTTGCGTCGCCATTTTGAGCCTGTAATCTCCCGCCGACTTTGAACCGCGCTTTGCGCTCATATGGAGGAATTGTCATGGCCGTTGACGGCAAGTGGAACGTGAAAATTAAGACGCCGATGGGCGAGCAGGGCGGCACGCTTGAACTGAAAGCCGACGGCGCGGCGCTGACCGGCACGATGTCCGGCAATATGGGCGCTGTCACGATCGAGAATGGGTCGGTCGAAGGCGACGCGGTGAAATGGGCCGCCAAAGTGACTTCCCCGATGCCGCTGACGCTCGAATTCGACGGCAAGGTCGAAGGCGATTCCATCAGCGGGAATGTGAAGCTCGGCGCGTTCGGCACCTCGACTTTCTCGGGCACGCGCGCCTGATCTTGTCATGAAGAGGCTCGCCGCCGCCCTGATACTGGCGCTTCTTGGCGCCTGCGGCGAGGGCCGCGAACAGCCCGCCGTCAAGGATGATGCGTCCTTGGCGGCGGACGCTGACATATCAATTGTCGGCGTCGATGAACTCGCTGAGCGGTTCGTGAAGCTCGGGCTCAATCTCGGTCGCTTCGACAAGAATTACGTCGACGCCTATAGCGGGCCGCCCGCATGGGCCGATGATGCGCAACCGAGCGGGCTGACGCTCGACGATCTCGAAAAAGAAGCCTCCGAAATTCTCGACGCGCTGGACATTCTGGCCCGCGACGGCGCGACCCCGCGCGAAACCGGTCTTGCGCGCAATGCGACCGCAGCGCTCACGCGCATCCGTATGGCGAAAGGCGCGCATTATTCTTTCGATGAGGAAGCGCGCCTGATTTACGGCGTCGCCCCGCCTTCCTATTCGCTTGAGGCGTTTGACTCAGCGCTCTCCGATCTTGATGCGCTGGCGCCGGGAGAGGGCGCCCTGTCTGAACGCGTTGACGCTTTCCGCGCCTCGCTGGCAATCCCTGACGACAAGCTCGAAGCGGTGATGGACGCGGCGATCGCGGAATGTCGCCGCCGCACGATCGTTCATTACGATCTCCCCGAAAACGAGCGGTTCGTCATGCGCACGGTCAAGGACAAGCCGTGGAGCGGCTATAACTGGTACCAGGGCGATTTCGAAAGCATCATAGAAATCAACACTGACTTTCCCGTCACCATCGACCGCGCAATCCGGATCGGCTGTCATGAAGGCTATCCGGGCCATCATGTCTGGAATGTCGTCGTCGATCGCGATCTTCGGCGGGCCGCGGGCTGGATCGAATTTTCGATCCTGCCGCTGTTCAGCCCGCAGGCGATGATCGGCGAGGGGTCCGCCAATTACGGGGTCGAACTCGCCTTTCCGGATGGCGAGCGAACGACGTTCGAACGCGACGTTCTCTTCCCGCTCGCCGGACTTGATCCCGCTGACGCCGACCGGCTCGCCGCGATCGATGAAGGGCTGAACACGCTGGCGCATGCGCAAAACCATATTGCGCGCGAGTATCTGGACGGGCGCATCGATCGCGAGGCCGCTGTCGAACTGCTGCAAAAATACGGCCTCAATTCGAAAGAGCGCGCCGGACAGCGGGTCGATTTTTTCGATACGTATCGTTCCTATATCATCAATTATACGATCGGGCAGGATCTCGTTCGCGCCTATGTCGATGCGCGTGCGGCGGAGGGCCTCGACAAATGGGCGGCGTTTGAAGAGCTTTTGAAGTCGCCTGACGCCGCAGGGGCGTTGCTGCCGCAATAGCCATGCAATTTCGCAAGCTGACACAAACGCTGCATCGCTGGCTCGCTCTGGCGCTTGTCGCGCAGATCGCGCTCTGGATGATTTCGGGCGTCGTGATGAGCTTCCTGCCGATCGCGCTTGTGCGCGGCGAAACGGCGGCGGCGTACGGCGCTGCGGTAGAGTTGCCGGTGCAGAACTATTTCCCGCCGGCGGGCGTCATCGCCCAGATGGGCCATGCGCACCGCGCCGAACTCAAGAACTGGATGGGTCGCGCCGTCTATGTCGTCTCGTCGCCTGACGGCAAGGCGCTTTTTGACGCCGACACGGGCGAGAGATTGTCGCCGCTTTCGGAAGGCGATGCGCGCCGCGTCGCGCTCGGCGATTTCGTCGGCGACGGCGAGATTGAGCGCATCGAACTGCTGCGCAATCCGCCGAACGAATTTAGGGGAAAGGTCCCTGTCTGGCGCGCTGATTTTTC
>JAGRED010000211.1 GCA_020446725.1 Parvularculaceae bacterium
CGCATACGCTGTTATTGCGCGAGACGGGAGAGATGGCGTCCGCGGAAGACCTTGCCCGCCGATTTAAAGATTTGTCCGTCAGCCCCGATGCGCCGGTCATCGCAAGTTGCGGATCGGGCGTCACCGCGGCCGTCATCTGTCTCGCCCTTGAACGCATCGGCCATCCCGCTTACGGCCTTTATGACGGCTCGTGGACGGAATGGGGCGCGGACACGAACGACCCTGCTCTTTTTCCCGTAACGAAGGGATAGGTCGCGCGCATGGGGAGGCAAGTCGACGTCACGGTGACGTATCTGCGCCAGACCGCGCGTCCCGCATTCGCGCCGCAGCCGCGACCCGATATGCAGATCGCCATTCTACGCGCCTCGAATCCGCCCGTTCATTTCTACCGCTATCTCTATGACCTGATCGGGCGGCGCTGGAACTGGGTGAGCCGGCGCATGCTTTCAGACGAAGATCTGGATGCGATTATCAAGAACCCGGCGGTTCACCTTTACGTTCTCTATGTTGAGGGCGTTCCCGCCGGAATGGCGGAGATCGACGCCGGTGACGCGCCGGTCGTCGACATCCGGTTTTTCGGCCTTGCGCCGGAATTTATCGGCCGCGGCCTTTCCCGCTTCTTCCTGTCGAACGCGATTGATCTCGCCTGGTCCCTCCGTCCGACGGAAGTCAGGATCGAGACCTGCACGCTTGATCACCCGGCGGCGCTCGCCCTTTACCAGAAGTTCGGTTTCACCGTATTCGATCAGCGCATGGGCCGGGCGGAATTGCTCGCCGGGCAGGAATTCTGCAGTTCATGAAAGACAAGACGAAACTGATCGCGACGGGAAGACCGCACAAAAGGCCGTTTCACCCCGTCAACCCGCAGGTCGAGCGCGCGTCGACCTATCTCTTTCCGACCTATGACGATTATCTCGAGGGCGGCCGGAAGATTATCTACGGCCGTCTCGGAGGCGCGACGCACCGGGCGCTCGAAGACGCCGTGACGGCGCTTGAAGGCGGTTTTGAAACCCGCCTCGCCCCATCCGGCCTGCAGGCCGTCAACGCCTCGCTTCTCGCTTTCGTCAAGGCGGGCGACCGCATCCTGATCACCGATTCCGCCTATGACCCGACGCGGAAATTCTGCGAACGGTTTCTCGCCCGCTTCGGCGTCGAGACGGTATTTTACGATCCGCGCATCGGTGAAAAGCTCAGCGAGCTCATGACGCCGAATACGAAAGTCGTCTTCGCGGAATCGCCGGGCTCGCTGACCTTCGAAGTCCAGGACATTCCCGCGCTCGCCAGTGTCGCGCGCGAGGGCGGCGCAAAGCTTGTCGTCGATAATACGTGGTCCGGCGGCGTCTTCATGAAGCCCCTTACGCTCGGCGCCGACGTCGTCGTTCATGCCGGCACGAAATATCTAAGCGGACATTCCGATTGCCTCATCGGCACGATCACAAGCGCGGACGAAGAGACGGCAAAGACAATTTACATGGCGCTGTTGCAGATCGGGTCGAACGTATCGGCGGACGACGCTTACCTGACCTTGCGCGGCATGCGTACGCTTCATCCGCGGATGAAGGCGCATGAACAATCCGCCTTGCTGCTTGCGAAATGGCTTGCAAAACGGCCCGAGGTTGAATGCGTTCTTCACCCGGCGTTGAAATCCTGCCCGGGCCATGCGTTCTGGAAGCGCGATTTTTCAGGCGCATCCGGCCTATTCGGCGTCATTCTCAAGCCGGTCGGCAAGGCGCAGATCAAAGCATTCTTCAATGCGCTCCGCCTTTTCGGCATGGGTTTTTCCTGGGGCGGCTTTGAAAGCCTTTGCATCCACGTTCATCCCGAGAAGAACCGCTCCGCGACCAAGTGGCTTGCCGAAGGACCCGTGCTGCGTTTTCATGTCGGGCTTGAAGATCCGGACGATTTGATCGCCGATCTTGAAAGAGCGTTCGCCCTGATGAAATCAACCGGAGCGTCGTAAGATGAAAATCGCAATCACCGCCGCATGCCTCGCCGCCGTCATCGCGGGCCCTGGCTGCAAAACATTCGGCGGGGGCGGCCCGACTATCGTGCAGGTCAATTCCGATCCTGCGGGCGCGCTGGTCCGCGTTGAAGGGTTCGGCGAGTGCGAAACGCCGTGTACGGTTGAAGTCGACAAACCGCGCCGCGCGCAGGTCGCGAAGGCTGGTTACAATCCCAAGCAGATCATGCTCGAGCCCGGAAAGCGGAAAGTGACGGTAACGCTCGAACTCTCCGCGCCGACGACCGGCGTTGACGAGACCGAACTTCCTGAGCTCTAGCGGCGGGCGGCGACCGGGCCCCCCCCCCCCCCCCCCCCCCCCTTA
>JAGRED010000018.1 GCA_020446725.1 Parvularculaceae bacterium
CTGGGAAAAGGACGTCGGGTCGATCGCGCCGGGGCGTTACGCCGACATGATCGCGGTCGACGGCGATCCTCTCGCCGACATTTCAATTCTTGTCGGTCCGAAAACCGTCATGAAAGGCGGCGAGATCATCAACTGAGAGTTGCCGGATTTTTCCGCATTATGCGGAAAATCCCCGCACCTCGCATGGGCTTGAATTGAACCCCCATGCGGGTCGTCGCAGTTTTGTCCGTATTATCCGGAACTCGAAAAAGTCCGTTCTCGTTGAAATTTTTCTCGCGCTGCGCGAAATGATAAACTTGTCAAAGAGCCGCCGCGGTTTGCGCCGCGTTGGTGAAAGACTTGGGCTCAACGCTTTTCCAATCAAGCCCCCATAAAACGAATCTGCAAAGAAGATTTCGCGCCATTGGGGAATGCGCTATCCTTGCGCCGCTCATCATTTCTTCCATGGAGGCCGGTCATCGCCACGGGTCAGTCATACGATGTCGCCGTCATCGGCGGCGGCCATAACGGGCTTGTCTGCGCCTTCTATCTTGCGCGCGCCGGCAAAAAAGTTTGCGTGCTCGAACGGCGCGAGATCGTCGGCGGCGCCGCGATCACCGAAGAATTTCATCCGGGCTTCAGGAATTCCGTCGCAAGCTATGCGGTGAGCCTTCTGTCTCCGAAAGTGATCGCCGAGATGGACCTCGCGCGACACGGCCTCAAAGTCGTTATCCGCCCGATGGCTTATTTCGCGCCGACGCCGGACGGGCGACATATGCTGCTCGGCCGCGATGCGGCGGAAAACGATGCGGAAATCGCGCGGCATTCCAGAAAAGACGTCGCCGCCTACCATGCCTATCACGACAGGCTCGACCGGCTGGTCGACCTCCTGCGCAAGATGCTGCCCGTAACGCCGCCCAATGTCGGCGGCGGCATTCGCGACATGATCGCCGCGGCGGGCCTCGGCAATGACGTCCGGAAACTCGGCCTTGAAGGTCAGCGCGATCTTGTCGACTTTTTCGGCAAGAGCGCCGGCGAAATTCTCGACCAGTGGTTCGAGAACGAATTGCTGAAAGGCATGCTCGGCTTCGACGCGATCACCGGCTTTTACGGCAGCCCCTATACGCCGGGCTCCGCCTATGTGCTGCTGCATCATGTTTTCGGCGAGGCGAACGGGGTCAAAGGCGCCTGGGGTCATGCGATCGGCGGCATGGGCGCGATAACGCAGGCGATGGCGAAGGCCTGCGCGGAGGCGGGCGTCGACATTCGCGTCAATGCGCCGGTCAAGGAAGTGATCCTGAAATCGGGTCGCGCGCAGGGCGTCGTCCTCGGCGACGGAACAACGATCGCCGCGCGCGCCGTCGCATCAAACATTCACCCGAATTTGCTTTACGGCGGGCTTGTGCCGAATGACGCGCTGCCCGCTGACTTTGTCGAGCGCCTGAACGGATGGCGATCAGGCTCCGCCGTTTTCCGCATGAATGTCGCGCTGTCGGAATTGCCGAGTTTCACCGCCCTCCCCTCAACCGCGCCCGCGCGTCATCATTCGGCGAGCGTCCTGATCGCGCCGAGCCTCGATTACATCGATGCGGGCTTCACCGACGCAAGGCGTCTTGGATGGTCGCGCGCGCCGGCGATAGAGATGCATTTTCCGAGCGTCTATGACGAAACGCTCGCGCCGAAAGGCGCGCATGTCGCCAATCTTTTCTGCCAGTATTTCGCGCCCGACCTTCCCGGCGGAAAAAGCTGGGACGAGGCGCGCGATGCGGCGGCGGATGCGATCATCGACACCGTCACCGCCTATGCGCCGAATTTCCGCTCGGCGATCGTCGGCCGCATGGCGCTTTCCCCGCTGGACCTTGAACGAAAACTTGCGCTTGTCGGCGGCGATATTTTCCACGGGCAATTGGGAATCGACCAGCTGTTCAGCGCGCGGCCGATGCTCGGTCATGCGGATTATCGCGCGCCGATCAAGGGCCTGTTCATGTGCGGGTCGGCGACGCATCCGGGCGGCGGCGTCACCGGCTGGCCCGGCCATAACGCTGCGCGCGAAATCCTTCGCGACTTTTCGAAGCTGAAATCGCCGGAGGCCGCATGAGAGTCGTCACAACAATCTCCTTTACGCCCCCCTCTCCCGCTTGCGGGAAAGGGGCCGGGAGTTAGGGCGATCGCCGGTGTTACAACGTCGGCGGCGCGCCCTCCTGTAATATCACCAGCCCCTCCCCCCTAACCCCTCTCCCGCAAGCGGGAGAGGGGAATCCGAATTCTTTGGGCGCAGAACGAATTCGCATCGTGTTTTCCATGTTGATTGCGGCAGCGCTTTCGATTTGCATTCCAACTGTTGCAGCCGCGCGGCTCGATCTCTCCAACGCGTCCGTCGAACAGCTCGAAAACGGCCTGACGCTGATCATGCTCGAAGACCGGACCTTTCCGGTCGCGAGCGTTCACATGTCATACAAGACGGGCGCGAAGGACGATCCGGCGGGGCGATTGGGCCTTGCGCACTTCTTCGAGCATATGGCGTTTCGCGGCTCGAAGAATTTTCCCGATCTTGGCCTGACGAGCGAAATCTACGCCGCAGGCGGCGAATGGCACGGCTACACCTGGATCGACAACACCAACTATTTCGCGACGGTCCCGAAAGACGACCTCGCCCTTCTCCTCGATATCGACGCCGACCGCATGGCGCGGCTGGAACTGCGCAAGGAAGACATTGAGGCTGAACGCGGCGCCGTTCTCGCCGAGATGAACGGCTACGCCAATGATCCGGATTCGACGCTGTTCGATGCGCTGATGGCGACGCATTTCATGACGCATCCCTATCGCAACAATACGATCGGCTATCCGTCCGATATCGCTGCGATCACCTATGAGGATGTTATCGACTTCTACCAACGCAATTACGCGCCGCAGAACGCGATTCTTGCGATCGTCGGCGATTTTGATCGCACCGCGGCGCGCGCGCTCGTCAAGAAGACATTCGGCAAGATAAAGAAGACGATCCGGCTGCGCGCGCCGTTGACGGCGGAATTCCCCCGCACCGGCGAACGGCGGGTGACGATTTCGCTCCCTTCCGACGAAAAGCTGTTCAAGATCGCCTGGCCTGCGCCCGCCGCCTCGCACCCGGATTTTCCGGCCTTTCTTGTCCTTCAGGCGCTGATCGGCGAAACGAGCGGCGCGAATTTCAACCAGAATGACTGGGGAACGCCGGTCGGCGACGGCTCGCCGATCGCCGACGCGGCGGATGGCGTTCACACATGGATTATCCCGACCGCCGAGGCCTACGCCTTCGTCCTATCCGGTTCGACGCCTTCGGATCGCGACGAATCAAAAATTGAAACCGCTATCCAGCGCGCGTTCGACAAAATCGCGAAAACGGCGCCCTCCGCATCGGCGCTCGACGCGGCCAAACGCAAACTGAGCGACGCGCTCGCCTTCGACGTCGATACGACGGAGGAGGCCGCGCACCAGCTCGCCTATTTCGCCAGCATTGGCGCATTCGACCCATTGTTGACGCTGGAAGACGCCGTTGGAAATGTCAGCAGTGAAGACGTCCGCGCGATCGCGGCAAAATACTTGCGGCGCGACCAACGAACGATCGCATGGCTTGAACCGGGACCGACACCCGGGGCGGCGGAAGCGCCGACAATGCGGGACGCCATCACGCGCGCCGGCGCCGCCGACAATCTCGGCAGGCTTCCGCCGCCGGTCGCGGCGACGCCGGAAGGCGGCCCTGCGTTTCTTTTTCAGAAATCGCGGCTATCGCCGACTTTCGCGGCGAAGGCCGTGCTGGCCGGGCGCTTTGATTGCGATGCCTGCGCGGCGGACGATCCGGCTTTCGGCCTGACCTCGCTTTCCGTTAGCGGCGCGAGCAGCGATGC
>JAGRED010000212.1 GCA_020446725.1 Parvularculaceae bacterium
ACGACGCTCTTCCGATCTAAACGCATCGCATTCTGCGAAGTACGAATGGTGGCGAATCGGCGAATCTGAATTCTTCACAGAATGCGATGCGTTTCTTTACACCACGCAGGGAAATGCGCCAAAGCCAAATCCGGAATTTATTGGTACCTTTCGCTCGTTAAAGCGTGTGCCAAAATTGCCGTACTTTCGGTCACAGTCGGATGTGCACGGAATTATTGAAGATATTAGAGAGCACACGAGGAATGCTTTCTCCATTCGCTGATTTCGTCCGGCGCTACTCCGCCGGAATGACTGCGCCTTTCGGCGTTTGCGGCGCGGCGCCGACGGCCTTGTCGAAGCGCGCGTGATAATCGGCGTGCTCGGTCCCCATCCATCTGTCCCACCAGGTGAAATAGAGGGCGTAATTGCCGGTCATCTTTTCATGGTGCATGTCGTGGTGGGTGATCGTCGTCGACCAGTTGAGCCATGGATTGCGCGTCCAGCCTTTCGGCATCAGCTCATAGCCTGAATGGCCGAGCGCATTACGGACGATCATCAGCCACATATAGATGAGCGTCGCGATGTCATGGACCGGGACGATCAGGGCGTAGAGCGGGATCACCATGAAATTCACCGCGGCCTCTCCCGGATTGAAGGAATAGGCGGTGAAGGGCGTCGGGTTCACCGACCGGTGGTGGACGGCGTGGAAATGCCGGAAGAGCTTCGGGTGGTGGATGAGCCGGTGCGTCCAGTAGAAATAGGCGTCGTGGAAGACCGCGAGGAGCGCGATCGAGAAGACGAGATAGGTCCAGCCATACTCGCCGACATCGGAATAGAATTTGAAGACGCCGGACGCCGCCCCTTCATAGACGAAGACCCCCATCAGCATGAAAATGACGATCGTGAGGGCGGAGTAGGAAAGCTCCCGCCGGATCTGTTTCGTTCTCGGGGTCGGCTTCCTGATCTTTCGGGCGGCGAGCGGCTTGTGGAGCGCCACCCAGATCAGCAGGAAGACGCCGATCGAGCCGATCAGATAGCGCGTTCCCTCGACCTGGATCGACACCGGCGCGCGGCGGGCGACGGCTTCCAGAAACCAGTTGATGAGATCCATGCCGATTCTCCGTTGGGCGACTTTGCCCGCCCAAGATGACGAAAAGCTGACCGGAAGGCTCCGCGGCGGCGAAAATCTCTGATCTTTTTCGGAAATGACCGGCGATTTTCAGAATTGATCAGGCGATTGACGCGCTTGAGCCCGGCGCCGGCGCTTGCGCGGCCAGTTTTTCGTCCCGCCATTCGCTCGGCGTCTTCCCGGTCTGTTCCTTGAAGGCGCGATTGAAGGAGGAGAGGGAGGCGAAGCCGGCATCCATCGCGATCGTCAGGATGGGCAAGGCCGCCTTCTCCGGGTCGCCGAGATCGCGCCGCACCGCGGCGAGGCGGTAGTCGTTGAGGAAGGCGCGGAAGTTACGGCAACCCATCGCGGCGTTGATGAGGGCGCGGAGCTGGTGCTCGGGCGCGCCGATCCGCTCGGCGAGGGCGCCGATCGAGAGTTCCGGGTCGAGATAGGCTTTCTCTTCCTCCATCGCCTTGACGAGGCGGGCGTGCAGCGCGCGCTCCTTCGCCGTCAGCTCCGGCTCCGCCGGGGCGGCGAGGACGGGCGGGCGCTCGAAGGTGAGGGCCGATCTCTCGAACCGGCTCAGCCAGAAGACGCTCCACACGATGACGGCGAAAAAGCCGCCATGCTCGATCACGCTGAACCACAGGGGCTCGCCGAAAAAGCCGAAGGCGAACTCGCTGCCGAGATCGGCGAGGAAAAGGGCGGCAATCGCGAAGGCGAAGAGGATGCGGATGCGGCGGCGCTGCTCGATGAGGTCGCCGCCCCGGCCGGCGAGGGCGCAATAGGCGATATGGGCAACGATGCAGACCGCCATCGCCGAGCGCGCATAGGTCGCCCACGGGTGGGAAAGCGGCTCACGCAGCACGAAGTCGCTGTAGTTGAACAGGCCGAGCGCGAACCACAGCGCGGCGACCCCCCATTCGGTTTTTCCGAGGCGGAAATCGTCTTCGAACAGCGACAGGCTGAACCACCAGATGAAGATGGCGGTGTTCATCGACATCAGGGAAATGGCGTATTGGAGCGCAAGCGGCAGGTGGATATGCGGCGAGTTGTTAGACCCGACGACGTCGATAAGGCTGATCGCGAGCACGAGGCCGAACCGGGCCGGCCGCACATCCCATGCGTCGCGCGCGATCAGCACCGCTTGCACAAGCAGAAGCGTGACGCCCGCCATGCGGAAGTAGATGTCGAGATATTCCAGCATGGCGCGCAGGCCTCATGAAGGCGCTGCGTTATGACGGATTTGCGGCCTGCGCGTCAAACACGCGGGGGGCCGCGCGCCGGCGCGGAGGTCAGCCCGCCTTTTCCGCTGCGATCCAGGCGTCGATCTTTTCTTCAAGGATCGCGAGCGGCAAGGCGCCCTGGTCGAGCACGGCGTCATGGAAGCGGCGAACGTCGAACTTCTCGCCGAGCGCGGCCCCGGCTCTCTCCCGCAATTCCATGATCTTCAGCATGCCGATCTTATAGGCGGTCGCCTGTCCCGGCATCACCACATAGCGATCGATCGCGTTGCGGCAGTCGCCTTCGGGGTTCGGCGTGTTCGTCAGCAGATATTGAACGGCTTCCTCGCGCGTCCAGCGCTTGTCGTGAAGGCCTGTGTCGACGACGAGGCGCGCGGCGCGCCAGAGCTCCATCGCGAGGCGTCCGAAATCGGAATAGGGGTCCTCGTAAAGGCCCATCGCTTTCGGGATGTATTCCGAATAAAGGCCCCAGCCTTCCGTATAGGCGGTGAAGCCGCCGAACCGACGGAACTCCGGAATGTTCTCAAGCTCCTGCATGATGGCGAGTTGCATGTGATGGCCCGGAATGCCTTCATGATAGGCGAGCGCCGCCATCTGATAGACGGGCATGTCGTTCATGTTGTTCAGATTGGCGTAATAGATGCCGGGGCGCGACCCGTCCGGCGCCGGGCGCTGGTAATACGCCTTGCCGGCGGCTTTCTCGCGGAACTCCTCAACGCGGCGCACTTCGATCGCGGCTTTCGGCTTGGTGAGGAACTGCTCGTCGAGCCGGCTTCGCATGTCGTCGATGATCGCCGTCGCCTCGGTCAGATAGCGCGCGCGTCCGTCATCATCGTTCGGGTAGGTGAAGCGCTTGTCCGGATCGTCGCGCATATAGGCGAAGAACGCATTGAGATCGCCGTCGAACCCGACCGTGTCGATGATCGCGCGCATTTCATCGTGAATGCGCGCGACTTCCGAAAGGCCGAGATCGTGGATCGCCGACGCCGACATGTCCGTCGTCGTCATGCGGCGGAGATTGGCGTTGTAATAGGCCGCGCCGTCGGGAAGCTTCCACGCGCCGTCATCATCGCCCGCGCCCGCCATCTGGCGCTCCATCATGTCGATGACGCTGTCATAGGCGGGCTTGACCGATGTCGTGAGCGCGCGCGTCGCATCGTCGACAAGCGCCGTCTTCGCTTCCGCCGATATGTCGAGCGCGTCGACTTTCGAGGAAAAGTCGGCGAGCATGCCGGACGGTTCGCCGCTGTCGTCGAAAGGCGCGCCTTTGACGATGTTGCGGGCGGTCACGATCATGCGTTCGTAAGACCATTTCGGCGGATACACGCCGGCGGCGAACTGGGCTTCCGCGCGTTGTTGATACTGCCCCATCTGCCGCTTCACCGCGTCGAGCCGCGCGATATAGGCGCGCGCATCCGCTTCGTCGTCGATCCTGTGCTGGTTCGCGAGGAAGACGGGGATCGAGGAATGCGGCCCCCGGAAATGCGAAAAGACATACCAGTGATCGCGATAGGGCCAGTCGGCGATCTGCTGTTCGGCGAGATATTCGAACAACCGATAGGAAAGCTTCGCCGACGCATCGAGGTTCGCCGGATCGAACCCTGCGCGCATTTCCGCAAGGTTTGCGATCATCGCCTGATGGTCTTTCTCGCGCGCTTCATCCGATACGTCGTCGAGCTTGTCGTAATCGGTCTTGTCGCCGAGGAAGGTTCTCATTTCAGGAGAGCGCTCAAGCTCCTCAAGCCATCGCGCGGAGAACCATTCGTTGAGCCGTGCGCTTTCGGCGGCGATATCGACGGCGCCTGCAATCTCAGCGGCGTCCGGCGCGGCCTTTTTTTCGCCGGAGCAGGCCGGAACGGCGAGCAACGCCGTCGCGCCTAACAATATCGATCGGATCGTTCTCGCCGCCATCATCGCGTTCCCTGATTTCCCGTTGCTGATATTTCAAAAGGCGATTGGGCGCCGATACGCCGCCGGCGTCAACCGCAACCGCCTTCCATCGTGCGAATCCATTCGGCGATCAGCGCGACGCCTTCTTCATGCGTCGTCGACCGGCCGAGTTCCGGCATCATGTCGCCGGGCTTCGTCGTTTGCATGCGATAGATGAAGATCGAGGCGTCGGGATCGCCCGGAACAATGTCGAAGGGGCGCCCGCCCGATCCGCCGCCGGCCGCGACCGGCGTCTTGCAGGCGCCGTAATGCGGCCCGAAGGCGACGGAAGGGCGCAGATCGAGGCCGGACGTGTCGGCGGGACCGACATCGGAATGACAATGCGAGCAATTGACGTCGAGATAGGCGCGCGCGCGGGCGTCCAGGCTCGCGCTTTCATCGGTCCAGTCGGCGTTTCCGGGCGCTGCTTGCGCGTCTTCCGGAACGCCGGTCAGTTTGCCCGTCATGATCCAGTAATCGAGCTGGTTGAATCCGGCGGCGAAGGTCGACGGCTTATTCAAATGACGCGCCTTGAGCCCGATCGGCGAAATCTTGCGCGTTGTGTTGTTCGTCGCATGACAGCCCGCGCACTGATTCTGGTTCGGCATCACATAGGCGAAGGCTTCCTCGCGTCCGTCAGGGCGGTGCAGCGTCATCGGGATCGTCGCGCCGGTGCGATGAAGGGCGGCGTCTGTCTGCTCGTCGTTCCAGCGATAGGGGATGGCGACCCATCCTTCCACGCGATGAACGAGAAGACGCGTTTCAATGAGACGCAGCCCCTGAAGCGGCATCGCGCCGCCTTCGACGGTCGGCGCAGGGCCGATCGCAACGTCGCCGGTCCATGCGCCGCCGGCGTCACCATCGTTCGCCGTCGGGTAATAAAATGTTTTTGAAATGATCGTTCCGACCGGAAAGTCGAATGCATCCTTGTCGCGATAGACGCCGCTCGTTCCGCCGGGAAGCGTTACGGTCCTGAGCTTTAACGCATAATCGGTGAAGAGCGGCGTCGCGAGATCGTAAGGATCAACGCCCGGCGACAGCGTCAGGACGCCGTTAGCCGCCGCCATCAGATTCCACGCGCTTAAGGATGCGGGATAGCCTTCCTCATGAAAGACGGGCGCAGTCGGCGCCGTCTCACGCGCGCAGGCGGCGAGAATGAAG
This sequence comes from Parvularculaceae bacterium, assembly GCA_020446725.1. Lineage (GTDB taxonomy): Bacteria > Pseudomonadota > Alphaproteobacteria > Caulobacterales > Parvularculaceae > Amphiplicatus. The sequence continues at coordinate 5,425 of JAGRED010000212.1, forward strand.
AGAGCGAACGCAACAAGAAGACGACGCATCTATTCGCCGAGGCCGTTCGCAAGCTTTATGGCGGGAAGCTTTTCCAGCGCGCAGCGCACCGTCTCCGTCGCCATGTCCGGATTCTTGAAACCGTTCGGCGCATCGACATTGATGACTTCAGCGCCTTCATTGTCGACGCAGACGCGGAGCGCGGCGGGCGTTGCGCCGTCCGCCTGTTTCGCGGGGTCGACATAACCGTCCCAGAGCACGTCCGGTATCGCGCCCATCGGCCCGAATTTGGCGATCTTCAGAGCCTGCAGGTCGAGCCCGTCGGGATTTTTGCCGCCGCCGCCCATGCGATTGCCGTATACGTAAATTCCTTCCGGATAGCCGTCGAAATCGTCGCTCATGCCGTCCTGCGACAGGCCGGACGAAAAGACTGACGCGATGATGACGTTCGCGGTCTTGTTGTCCTTGATGTCGTTATCGAAAATCTCGACCTGATCGTTTGAATTGATGACGACGCCCGAACCGGCCGGGATTGTTGCGACCGGCGTTCCGGGATGACCGAAATTGCCGCGATTGTTCGCAACCGCCTGATTGTTGAAGACGCGCGTGCGCGCGCCCGGCTGCGAAAGGTTCGGCATGTTGAAGACGAGAATGCCGCCAGTGTTGTCGGTCGCCACATTCTCGTAAACGTCCGCATCGAATGTATTTTCTATTTCAATGCCGGCGACGTTTTTCTCCGCGCGGTTATAGCGGACAATCACATTCTGCGACTGGCCGACATATATGCCGGCGTCGGATGCGCCGATGGCGACATTGCTCTCAAGGAGAACGTTTTTCGTCTGCACCGGATAGATGCCATAGGCGCCGTTCTCCGTCTTCGGCTCGCCCGTCCATTCGGTTCTGACGCGACGGATGATAATGTTCTCGCCTTCATTGACTTTCAGACCGTCGCCTTTCGCGTCCTCAATCGCGAGATCTTCAATCGTGAAATCGCTCGCCGTGACGAGAAGGCCTTCAGCGCCCGCAATCTGGTCCTTGAAGGAGAGGATCGTCTTGTCCATTCCGGCGCCGCGAATCGTGACGCCGTCGACGGCGAGCGACAGCGACCGGTCGAAGGAGAACCTGCCTTCGGGAATGTCGATGACGTCGCCCGGCTTCGCGTCGAGCAGTTTCGTCATCAGCGTTTCCTGATAGGACGCATCCGTCGGCGCGGCGGGCGCCTGCGCCTGCTTGCGGCCGCAGCCGGCGAGAGCCAGCGCGGATAATATTGCGGCGCGCAAATAGATCGTCATCGGTTTCTCCCTGGATCGCTGGCCGCATTATGCGGCGTTTGGCGGATCGTGAGAAGGCCCGGTCGCAGCCGACGCGCGCTGGCGCTGGCGCGGTTCGCCTGCGATAATCGGCGCGGGCGAGAGACGGAGGGTGTCGGCGTGAACCGCAAATTCTCAATCATATCCCGCATTGCGGCAGTCATAGCCGCGTCGGTCGCGGCGCTGACGGCGGCCGCGTTCGCTGAAGAACGGCGCGTTGTCGCCGTCGGCGATCTCCACGGCGATTACGATGCGTTTGTTTCGATCGCGCGAGACGCTGGCCTCATCAACAAGAAGGGAAAATGGTCGGGCGGGGATACGATCCTCGTTCAGCTCGGCGACATTCCCGATCGCGGTCCCGACACGCTGAAAATCATCAATCATCTGAAATCGCTCGAACGCGCGGCGACAAAGCGCGGCGGGAAAGTCATCGTCCTCATCGGCAATCATGAGGCGATGAACATGACCGATGATCTGCGCTATGTGACGGCGGAAGAATACGCCGCCTTCAAGACGCGCAATTCTTCGCGCATGCGAGAGCGCTATTTTTTCGAGCATCGAGCTGACTTGAAAGCGCGCTACGGCGAAGAGCTTGATCTGGAGGCGGTGAGGACGCGTTTCGAGAAAGATGCGCCGCTCGGCTATATCGAACACCGGCTCGCATGGCGCCCGCAAGGCGAAATCGGCAAATGGGTCATGAAACACGACGCCGTCCTGAAAATCGGCGACAGCGTTTTCGTTCATGGCGGGATCAGCGACGCCTATGTCGGACGATCGCCGGATGAGATCAATGGCGCCGTCTGCGCCGCGCTCTCCGGCGAGGGGCCGGCGGACATTCTGACGGACGAGGCGGGCCCGCTCTGGCACCGCGGCAACGCCGCGCCTGAAACGGATGAAGGCGCGGCGGAAGTCGCACGCGCGCTTGACGCGCTTGGCGCCAGCCGGATCGTTATCGGTCACACGCCGTCGCTCGACGGACCCAAATTTCTTTACGGCGGCAAGGTGATTGTCGTTGATACCGGCAATTCAGCCGCCTATGGCGGCGTTCGAAGCTGGCTCGAAATAAAAGACGGGGAGGCGAGCGCGCATATTGTCGGCGCTGCGCCTGAAAGGGAGCGCGCGCAATGAAACGATGGATCATCGCCGCCGCAATGGCGGTCGCGGGCGCCGCAAACGCCGGCGAGCCGACGCCGCTTTTCTCATCCGATGCGCCGATCGCGCTGTCCATCTCGGCGCCGTGGCGCGACGTCGCGCGCAAGGCGCCGGAGGATGCGCCGATCGACGCCGTCCTGACCTATGAAGGCGTTGATTATCCGATCGAACTGACGACGCGCGGAAAATCGCGGCGCGACAGGAATGTCTGCACATTTCCGCCGCTTCGCGTTGCGTTCAAGGAAAAGCCGCCGAAAGGCTCGCTTTTTCACAAGCAACAGAAACTGAAGCTCGTGACCTATTGCCGGAAGAGCGCGAACCACCAGCAATATGTGCTGGCGGAAGAAGCCGCCTACCGTCTTTACAATAAGGCGACGCCGGAAAGCTTCAGGACGCGCCTTGCGGACATTTCCTATGTCGAGACGAATTCCGGCAAGGTCGGTACGGTACGGACCGGGTTTTTCATCGAAGATGTCGACGATCTTGCCAGGCGCGTGGACCTTGAAGAAGTCGAACGCGCCCGGACGCCGCTCGAAATGTTCAACCGGAACGCCGCTGCGCGCGTCGCGGTCTTTCAATACATGATCGGCAATCTCGACTGGGAATTGACCGCGGGACCTGAGGGCGAAGACTGTTGCCATAACGGCAAGCTTATCGGTCCCGCCGCCGGGGCGGAAAGCGATCTCGTCTCCGCGCCCTATGATTTCGACATGTCGGGCCTCGTTGATGCGCCTTACGCTTTGCCGCCGGAACAGTTCAGGATACGGACCGTGACGACACGCGTCTATCGCGGTTATTGCGCGCATAATGAGGAAACGCGCGCCGCAGCCGCGGCCTTCCGGAACGCGCGCGGCGACTACGATGCGGCCGTTTCGGACATGCCGGGGCTCAGCGATCGCACGAAGGAAAAGATGCTGAAGTTTCTCGGCGGTTTTTTCGATGATGTCGCCGACGATGCGGCGGTCGAAAAGAATCTGCTGTCAAAGTGCCGGGGATGACGGCTTCGCGCGTCGGTAGATGGTCAGAACGCCTTCACGCTTGGCGCCTTCATCGGCGATGGCGATGCGTTCGTCCGGCAATAAAGCGAGACCTTCCGGTTGCGGATGCGCCTTCCGGTCGAGCCATTCATAGGAGACCGGCCCGCCCGCCTGCGTGATCGTCAACAGGCCGCCATTCGAATTCAGGACGATGAGATTTCCGGACTTCGGTTCGAAGGCCAGATCGGAGGCGCGAAAATCCTTTCGCGAACCGTCCGGGACAAGCGCCGACAGCCGGATGTCGAGGAAGACGCGCGCCTTCCGCCACCGGTTCTTTAGGGACCATTTGAAAATGCGAAGATGCGGCTTGTCTTCCGCATCGACTGACGCCTTGCAGAGCAGCAGGAAGTCGCCTGGCTCTTCGATTGCGGCGATCCCCTCAACCTCGCAGTTTTTCGGCGTTCCGGTATCGAAAACGTTGAAGCGGCTGCGCTCGGCGTGCTCAGCGGGGCGGCCCTCAATCAGTTTTCCATCGCTCGAAACGAGCCACAAGGATCCGCCGGACATCGCGATGCCTTCAAAATCGCCTTTAGATGTCGGCTTGCCGAATGCGAAGGCGCGGATCGTCTTTCCCGTCTCGACGTCGATTTCGTGGATGATCGCGTATTCGTCATTGTGCGCGAATACCGACTGCGGCGAGGCGCGCGTAAGGCCTGAAGCCTCCTGCAAATTGATGTCGAGTTTGTAGGCGTGCTCGACCGTCAGCGATGGCGCGTCCTCAGCGCCGGCGCAGGTAATCGCAAGCGCCGATGCGACGACGACGGAAGAGGCGCGCGCCAGTCTCTCACAAACCGTCATTATCGGCGCCTTCATCATCGACCGGCGCGTCGTCGCGATGTTTCGACTTGTGCTGCTTTTTGTCGGCATGGCGCATGTAGCGGTGGGCGCCTTTGCGTGCGCCGAAATCAGAAATCCACAACGCGACGAAGCAGTAATTGAAGATGACGGTCATCACCAGAGCGATTTCTAGAGCGCCAATGCCGCTGGCGAGGCCGACGCCGATCGCCGCGAGAACATAGAGCGCATCGCCCGAACTTTTCAGCGTGTTGCGGAATCTGACGCCGCCGACAATGCCGGCGAGACCGAAGGCGAGCGCAAGGCTTTGATTGACCATGATCACAATGCTCGTCACGGCGATCGGCAGGACGAGCACGGTCTCGACCAGCGACTGGTCGTATTCTTCCTGCGTGCGCACGGCCATGTAGGTCCATGCGAGAGGGAGGACGGTGAGGATCGAGCCGCAGACGGCGATGGCGAGCCACAGGATGCTGCCTTTTAAATCGTCAACGCGGCTTGCGCCGATCTCAATTGAGGTGAAGGGGTCATGACTGACGCCGGAGAGCAGGCTTTGCGCGCCGCCGATCGGCAGATAATCCCTGAAATTAGGAATGAATTGCGCTGCCAGGTAAACGATTGCGGTGACGGCCGCGTAATAGACCGTCAGCCTGATCGCCAATCGCATTGCTCGCATGCTGCGCCCGCCTTCCAATGCCCGCCGCGCGCTTGTCCGGCTGCGGACGAGTATTGACGTCGCACCCGCACGGCCCGACCATCGATACTGCGTCAAACCGCAGTCGAACGAAAGGTGTGGAGATGTCGATGTCGCGTCGCCGTGTGATGGAGTTGGGAACCGGCAGCGCGCTCGCCGCCGCAGCGGCCGCTTGCGCGCCGCCGAACCAGGCCGCATCGAACGATCTCGCCGAACTTGACGCCGTTGAAACGGCCGCGCGAATCGCTAAGGGCGAATTGTCGGCGGGCGAGGCGGTCGACGCCGCCATCGAACGCGCCAAACGCATCGACAAGAAGATCAACGCCATCGCGTTCAAGACTTTTGATCGCGCCCAGGAAGAAGCCGGCGAAACGCAAGGCCGAACCGGCCCCTGGGCGGGCGTTCCAAGCTTCGTGAAGGACCTCGACGATGTCGTCGGCGTGCCGACGGGTTTCGGCAGCCGCGCTTTCCCCGGCTACAAGGGAAAAGCGCAGACGCCGTTCATTGATTCGTTTCTCGGTCTCGGCGTCGTCAGCCTCGGCAAGTCGACGACGCCTGAATTCGGATTGACGGCGACAACCGAGCCATTGAGCACCGGCAAGACGCGCAATCCGTGGAACACGGAGCATTCGACGGGCGGATCGTCGGGCGGCGCGGCGGCGCTTGTCGCGTCGGGCGTCGTGCCGGTCGCCCATGCGAGCGACGGCGGCGGATCGATCCGCATTCCAGCCTCGTGCTGCGGGAATGTCGGGCTCAAGGTCTCGCGCGGCCGTCATCGTCAGGCGCGGCAGGAGCTTGCCGGCCCGATTACGATTTCGGTCCATGGCGTGCAGTCGCGCACCGTGCGCGATACGGCCGCGGCGATCGCCGCGCTCGAAATCGGCAGGACCGATGCGTCGCTTCCCGATGTCGGCCTCGTCGCCGGTCCGTCCGATCGCCGGTTGCGCATCGGCTATTATCTCGCCGGCCCTTATGGCAGGCCCGTCGATCCTGAAGTTGCTGACCTGACGAAGAAAGTCGCGGCGCTGTGCGAAAGCCTCGGCCATCAGGTCGAGGAAATCGTCCTTCCTTTCGGTCCGGGCGTTGAAGAAGCGTTCATTCTCTACTGGGCGAAGAACGCCGCGATCGCGATCGAGAAATGGGAAGAAGGGTCGGGGCTTAAGCGCAACGGCCTCGCATTCGAGAATTTCACGCTCGGCCTCGTCGAGCATTATGAATCGCATACGGACCAGTTCGACGCCGCGGTCGCACGCCTTCTCGAAACAGCGAATGAGTTTGAGCGCATGTTCGCGTCGGCTGATGTCGTGCTGTCGCCGGTGCTCGCCTCGTCGCCTGTGAAGCTCGGCTATCTCGATACCGGGCTTTCCTATGACGAGCATCTCCAGCGCGTTTCTGACTACGCGCAGTTCACGGGACTCTACAACATCGTCGGTGCGCCGGCGATTTCGTTGCCGCTTTCGATATCCGCAAGCGGCCTGCCGGTGGGCGCCATGTTCGGCGCAATGAAGGGCGATGAAAGAACGCTGCTCGAACTCGCCTATGAGCTTGAGCAGGCGGCGCCGTGGAGCGCGCGGCGTCCGCCGCTGTTCGGCTAGAGAAAATTTTCGCGCGCGCTAGCCGACCGCGTCGACAAGGCCCTTGAAAAACGCCGCGCCGTCGACGCCGCCGAGCAGCGGAGAGATGACGCGTTCAGGATGCGGCATCATGCCGAGAATATTGCCTGAATCATTGACGATCCCGGCGATGTCGCGCGCCGACCCGTTCGGATTGTCGACATAGCGGAAAACGACGCGTCCCTCGCTTTCGAGCCGGTCGAGCGTTTCGGAATCGGCGAAGAAATTGCCGTCATGATGCGCGACGGGAAAGTTTACGGACTGTCCCTTGCTGAACGCGCTCGAAAACATCGACTGATTGTTTTCGACCTTGAGCGTCACCGTCCGGCACACGAAGTTGAGCCCGGCGTTGCGCATCAAAGCGCCGGGCAGCAAGCCCGCTTCGGTCAGGATCTGAAAGCCGTTGCAGATGCCGATGACCGGCGTTCCCGCTTTCGCTTTCTCGATCACCGCGCGCATGATCGGCGACCGCGCCGCCATTGCGCCGGACCTTAGATAATCGCCATAGGAAAATCCGCCGGGAAGGACGATGAGATCGGTCGCCGGCAATTCCGCGTCGCCGTGCCAGACCATGTCGGGCGCCTTGCCGGTCGCCTGTTCAAGCGCAACGGCGGCGTCTCTGTCGCAATTCGACGCGGGGAATACGATGACCGAGGATTTCATGATCAGGCCGTCAGTTCGATCGAATAGTTTTCCATCACCGGATTGGCGAGCAGCTTTTTGCACATGTCTTCGAGTTTCGCGCGCGCTGCGGCTTCATCCGTTTCGTCGAGCTTCATCTCGATGACCTTGCCCTGACGGACATTGTGCGCGCCGGAAAAGCCGAGCCCTGATAGCGCGCCTTCGATCGCTTTGCCCTGCGGGTCGAGAACGCCGGATTTCAAGGTGACGGTGATGCGGGCTTTCATGGGAAATTCCTCGTTCGGTCGCGCGATTCGGGGCGGCGCCCACGCCATACTCCCGCCGGCGCCGCCCTGCAACATACGGGCGCGAATCACGAGGCCGCAGACGTCAGGCGGCGCTTGTGAGGTCGAAGATTGCGATGCGGTGCGGCGGTCCCTAGTCTTCGCCCGTCATCGTCTGGAGGGGTCCCCATGATATCGCGTCTTGCTCTCGCCGCTGCAATCGCAGCCGTCTCGTCGGCCGCCGTCGCTGCGACGCCGGAAGAAGAAGCCTACGCTCGCGGGCTGATGGAAAAGGCGGTGAGTTTCAAATCGACCGCGGAACATGGCGAAACGCGGCTTTTCGCGGACTATCTGGCCGGCGAGTTCCGGGCGGCCGGGTTCCCAGCGCAGGATATCGAATTCGTATCCGCCGGCGCCTCGGTCGGTCTCGTCGTGCGCTATCGGGGCGATGGTTCGTCGGGCAAGGCGCCGATCCTCTTTCTCGGCCATATGGATGCTGTCGAGGCCGATCCGAAAGACTGGACGCATGATCCCTTCACGCTGACGGAAGAAAACGGCGTGTTCTACGGGCGCGGCCTTGTCGACAACAAATACGGCGTCGTCGATCTCACCCAGACATTCGTCCGGTTGAAAAAGTCGGGCTTCGTTCCGACCCGCGATCTCGTCATCGCGTTTTCCGGCGACGAAGAAACCGGCATGCTGACGACGCGCGCGCTCGTCGAAAAGCTGAAAGACGCAGAGTTCGCGCTGAACAGCGACGCCGGCGGCGGCCTTGATGCGGGGGAGGGCGGCAACGCCGCCTATTTCATCCAGGCGGCCGAAAAGACCTATGTCAGTTTTGAGATGACGGTGAAAAATTCCGGCGGCCATTCCTCACAGCCGCGCGACGACAACGCAATCTACGAACTCGCGGGCGCGCTGAAGAAAATCGAGGCGTATGAATTTCCTCTGATGTGGAACGACATCACGCTGCGCAGCTTCGCCGTGGAGGCCGCAAGCGCCGATGAGGAAACGGCCGCCGCGCTGCGCCGCTTCATCGACAAGCCTGGCGACAAGAAAGCGTTGAAGACGCTTTCGAAAAAGACGTCGATCAACGCCGTGCTGCGCACGACTTGCGTCGCCACCATGCTGAAGGGCGGACACGCCGAGAACGCGCTGCCGCAAACGGCGACGGCGACCGTCAATTGCAGGGTTTTCCCGGGCGTCGCGGTCGCAGATGTCAAGGACGAACTGGCGCGCGTCGTTGCCGACCCCGCTGTTGAATTTGAGACTCTGAATGAGCCGGTCGAAAGCCCCGCTTCGACGCTGACGCCGGAAATCGAAGCCGCCGTCGTCGACGCCGTTAAGGCGCGTTTTCCCGATGTCGTCGCCGTTCCCTATATGGAAGCGGGCGGCACCGACGGGCTGCATTTCCGGCGGGCCGGCGTTCCGACGTTTGCCGTCAGCTCGCTCTTTCTCAAAGAGGATGACGAGCCCAACTATCACGGCATGAACGAGAATCTGCGCGTTGATGCTTTCAACGCCGGGCTCGATCACTGGAGCCGCATCATCAAGGCGCTCGCCGGGCCTAAGGCCGAGGCTCAGAACGAATAACTGGCGAAGAGGCGGAAATCGGCATCCGACGCTGCGTGCGAGAGTCCGAAAAGCGCTGACAGCTCATATTTGACATGGTTGCTGAGCTTGCCTTTAAAAACCGGACCGAGCTGATGCTTTTGTTCGTTGAAGGATCCGAAATGCGCGGTTGTTCCGTAATTGTCGAACAACTGCGCACCGATGCGAGCGCCTGACGAAAGCTTGTATGTTATTTCCTCGCGTGTTTCGATGGTCACGCCGTCATGAGCGCGGTCGCCAAACTCATGACCGAGCAGGATGACGCCGCGCAGTTCGACATCGTTTTCGAATGAGTAAGCGTTATGCCATGCAATGCGCGCGCGGCCGGATATTCCGTCTTGAAGCGGAATGTTTCCGTCGAAGCGAACGGCCGAATCCCAACCGCCGGTGTCTTCGCTTTCTTTGAACTGATGCAATATCTCGACGCTAGCCGTTTGCGCTTTCAAGGTTTCGGCGCCGCGCTTGCCGAAAGAGAGGAGAACGCGGCCGCGCCAGCTGTCGCTGAAGCCGTGCTGAAAATGAAAGCGATGCGCGAAGCCTTCATCTCGACCGTCATTTTCCGGGGAGTATGAAAAGCGATATTCGAATAAATTTTCACCGGCTTTGACATCGGAGCCTGAAACGCCGCTCGTGCTCTGAGCGAACGCGTCACCCGAAATGAAAAGAGCCCACAATAGCGTTGTCGCCGCAAGGAAATGAATAGATCGCATCGCGCGCTCCAGCATCGGATGCGCGGCGACCTAGGCCGGGTTCATGAAAGAATTGTGACGTTTTGATAACGGTATGATGAAGGATCGTTGACAAGACAATAACCGTTTCAAGACAGACGGTTATTTTTCGTTATCCGCGACAAGCACCGGGCCGGATGCGCCGCCATGGCCGTTGTCCTTGAGAACGCCAAGACGTTTTGCGACCTCGCGATAGGCTTCGGTCACGCCGCCGAGATCCTTGCGGAAACGGTCCTTGTCCATGATCGCGCCGGTTTCCATGTCCCAAAGGCGGCAGGAATCCGGACTGATCTCATCGGCGAGAATGAGACGCACGAGATCGCCGTCATACTGACGACCGAACTCGACCTTGAAATCAACGAGCTTGATGCCGACGCCGGCGAAAAGCCCGCACAGGAAATCGTTCACGCGCAGCGCAAGCGCCATCATGTCGTCGATTTCCTGCGGCGTCGCCCAGTTGAACGCTGTGATGTGCTCTTCGGCGACCAGCGGGTCTCCGAGCGCGTCGTTCTTGTAATAGAATTCGATGACCGAACGCGGCAGCTGCGAGCCGTCTTCAAGACCGAGACGCTTGGCGAGCGAACCGGCGACGACGTTTCTGACGACGACTTCAAGCGGGATGATCTCGACATGGCGGATCAGCTGCTCGCGCATGTTGAGGCGGCGGATGAAATGCGTCGGCACGCCGATCCGCTCAAGGCCCTGCATGATGAATTCGGAAATGCGGTTGTTGAGGACGCCCTTGCCCTCGAGCACGGCGCGCTTCTGGTTATTGAAGGCGGTTGCGTCGTCCTTAAAATACTGGATGAGAGTGCCGGGTTCCGGCCCTTCGAAAAGGATTTTTGCTTTGCCTTCGTAGACCTGCTTGCGGCGCGCCATATCGGCATTGTCCTTCAGTAACGAGAAAAGCCGGCCGGACATCGACTCAACTGATTGCGGGAGCCGCCCGGCGGCCGGAGCGGGCGGCTATACGCGCTTGGATCATCCAAGAAAACCCCTACATCCGACCGAGGCGCGGCGTCCATGGCCGGCGACGCGCGCCGTTAGCGCGTCGCATTGCGGTCAAGGGAAGGCGCGGGTAGAAATGGCGGCCGAGGCCCATAAAACTCAAGGAATTCAACGGCTATGACGACTTTTGACGATCGCAAGGACAGTTTTGAAAAAAAATTCGCCCATGACGAGGCGCTGCGCTTCAAAGCGGAGGCGCGCCGCAACAAGATGCTCGGCCAGTGGGCGGCCGGGCTGATGGGCCTCACCGGCGAAAAAGCCGAGGAATACGCCAAATCAGTCATCCGGGCCGATTTCGAAGAAGCGGGCGATGACGACGTGTTCCGCAAGGTTAAGGCCGATCTCGACGCCGCCGGCGTCGACCAGACTGACCATCAGGTCCGCCGCCATATGGATGAATTCCTCGCAACGGCGATCAGGCAGATTCAGGACGAAGGCTGAGCCGAAAGGCCGGGGCGATGATCGATCCGGCGTTGTTCCCGCTGTTTCTCGCCGGCGCGCTCGTCCTCAATGTGACGCCGGGACCCGACATGGCGTTTACGCTTGCGTCGGCGACGCGCGGCGGGACGGCGGCGGGTCTTGCCGCCGCCGCCGGCGTCGGCGCGGGGTCGCTCGTCTGGGCGGCGTTGACGGCCGGCGGTCTCGCCGCGCTTCTCGCGGCGTCCGACCAGGCCTTTGCCGTCATCAAGGCGCTTGGCGGCGCCTATCTCCTATTTCTCGCATGGCGCGCCTATCGAACGCGCAAGGACTTCAAGTCGGTTGAAGGCGCAGGCGATCTTCGCAGCGCATTCCGCTCCGGCGCGCTTACCAATCTCTTCAATCCGAAGGTCGGGATTTTCTTCCTCGCTTTCCTGCCGAGCTTCACCAATCCGGCCGTCGGGCCCGTGTGGCTTCAAACGCTTGCGCTCGGCGCCGTTTTCTCCCTGACGGGAACGCTTGTGCTCGCCGGTGTCGCGTTTGCGGCCGGCGCCCTGCGCGACCGGCTCGCGTCGTCGGAACGCCTGCGTTCGGCGTTCGGCGTCATCGCCGCCACGATGTTCGGCGCGCTCGGGCTTCGCCTTCTGTTAGCTCACGATCGCTGAAATGCGGTTGCTGCGCGAAACGGTGGCGTCCGCCGCGGGCGCGTGCGAACCTTCCCGCCTGTCGATGAAGGAGTGAAAGATGGGCCGCGTTGCAGGAAAAATGGCGTTCATCACCGGCGGCGCGCAAGGGCTCGGCGCCTGTTTCGCGCGCATGCTGGCCGCGGAAGGCGCGAAAGTCGTCGTGACCGACGTCAATGTCGCCGGCGCGGAGAAAACCGCGGCGGAGATCGACGCCAAATATCCGGGCGCTGCGTCCTTCTGCCATCACGATGTGACGAAACGCGAAGACTGGGAGAATGCGCTCGGCATGGCGGCCGAGTTCATGGGCGGCATCAATGTTCTGATCAACAATGCCGGCGTCGGCGGCTGGGGCAATATCGAAACGGAGACGATCGACGGCTGGCGGCGCACGCTCGATATCGACGTCGATTCGATTTTCATAGGCACGCAGCTCGCCATGCCCTATCTGAAAGAATCGCAGCCCGCCTCGATCATCAACATTTCGTCTGTCGCGGGCCTTATCGCGCATGGCGACATGCTCGCCTACAACACCGCGAAAGCGGCGGTGTGGATGATGTCGAAATCGATCGCCATGCATTGCGCGCGGCAGGGCTATGACATCCGCAGCAATTCCGTGCATCCCGTCTTCACACGCACGCCCATCATCGACCCGCTGGTCGCGCTCGGCGGCGGCGGCGAGGAAGGTGAGGCGCGGCTGACGCGCCAGATCCCGCTGCAGCGCCTCGGCGAGCCGGAAGATGTCGGCTATGCCGTGCTCTATCTCGCTTCCGATGAATCGCGCTTCGTGACGGCGTCTGAATTCAAGATCGACGGCGGGATCACCGCGCAATAGGCGGCGCGTTAATCCAATTTTTGACACTCATGGCTACCCTCCGGGGCGTCCCTGCGTCGGCGCCGCGGCCCCCGCGCATGGCCGCGATGCGGGAGGGTGGAAGCGCGACGCCATGGCCATCAGCCAGATCATCCATCAAGTCATCGTCCTGGCCTTCGGCCTGGTTTTCGTGTTTGCGCTGCTCGGTTTCATCTATCGGCGCGACGCGTTCCGCTGGCGACATCTCGCCGAGGCTTATGGCGGCGAGTGGCGCCGCCCGCTGAAGACGCGCTGGCTTGGCAATGTCATCCTGTACGGCAAGGGCGTCGCTTTCGTTTCCTATCCCGGCATCGTCCTTCTCGGCGTTCATGAAGACGGCATCGCGTTGCGTGTTCTGCCGCCGTTTTCATTTTTCAACCCGCCGCTGTTTATCCCGTTCAGCGACATTAGCGCCTGGAAGACGTTTTGGTATCTGAACGCACGGTCGGTCGAACTCGATTTTGAGCGCGCGCAAGGCGTTCAGATGGTCTTGCCGGCGAGCGATGTCCGATGGATTTCGGAATACGCGAATGTCAGCATCTATATCGCCGACGGATCGGCGCCGCAAAGCGCGCGTCCGGCGCTCTGGCACGCCCTGAGCCTGATCGGGAGCCTTTCGGTGTTGTCGCTCTTCGCGCCCTACGCCCTTTTTGAAAATCCCTGGGGACGCCGCGTCGGAGAGGAAACATTGCGCGCGCAATTTCACCTCCCCGATGATGTTTCTGTCAGCATGACGAATTCGAGCGGCCGGCAATTTCCATGTGCGGTCGCCTCATCCTACCAGGCGACGGCGACATTCACGCCGGATCAGTTTGCACGCTTCAACGCGGATCTCGGCGACCCGGCGGTCTGGGCGCCGACGCCGCTGCCCCAATTCGGGAGCGATCGCGGCGCTTATCTTTTTGAACCGGAGGCGCTTGAGTGGCGCGACGCGCCTGCGCCGTCGGAAGTCGGCGGGCGGCCGCTGTACTGGCCGCCGGCAAGCGGGGCCGTGGCTGGCAGGCATTTCTGTTATTCATTGCGCAAGGTCGCGCCGGAAGGCGCCGCGCCTGCGGCGAGCGAGGCCGCCTATGTCGCGGTCGCGTGTGTTGATCAAGGACCTGCCGGCTCTCAGTCGGAAATGAAAGAAACCGCGTTTGAGGAAAGGCCGGTCGGCGCGACGGTGCGCGGCGGTCTCGATGAAGAAAAGCGCGAGCTGACGATGTTTGCCGATTTCGCCGGGATGCCGGATTATTGCCGCATCCGGGCGCTTGACTCTCTTGCTCGGAGGTTTCCGACGAGGGCGCCGTCCGATTGACGCATCGCGCCGTTGAAGATCAACGGGACGGCGCGTCAACCAGTTGTCGGTTTTGCCGAACCTGAAATGCCGCGGATGCCGGCGGGTCGCGCCATGAAGGCGCGGTGCGCGCATGACATGCGCAATGGGTTCAACTTCCAGGATTTCGCCTGCGCCGTAATTCTCAATGACTTTCACACCCACGGAAAGACCGCGACATCAGCGGCGTTTGTCGTCGCCCTGCCGCGCGAAATAGGCGGCGGCCCCCGATAGATATTCCGCGCGTCCGGCGACGACATAAGGCGCAATCTGCAGGACCGCTGAGTAGACGCCGTCATGAATGCGCGCGCGATCCGTCTGTTCCTTCTCGGTGACGGCGCGATATTGAAGCCAATAGGTCAGGTGCGCCGCAAGCCGGTCGGCAAGGCGGTCTTTCTCATCTGCGATAAAGGCGACGAGCTTTTGCTTTTCCAGTGAGGAGAGGATCGCGAGCGTTGTTGATTTCTTGAGCGCCAGAAGGCGTGCGAGGCGCCCGCGCAAGGATGCGCAGCGCTCAAGGATCGACGACATGCCTTCGTAGAAGAAACGGAAATCATTGATCTCTTCGAAGATGATGTAGATGAAAACCCAGTTGTCTTCGAGCGACAACGGCTTTTCGATCGGCGCCGAAAGCACCTGGCGCAATTCGGTTTCGAAATCGTCGAACAGGGCTTCGATGATCGCTTCCTTGCCCTTGAAATGATAATAGAGGTTTCCCGGCGAAATGCCCAGCACGGCCGCGATATCGACGGTTGAAACCTGCGCCTCGCCTTCGCTGTTGAAGAGCGCGAGCGAGGTTTTCAGGATGCGGTCGCGCGTTTTGACCTTGGCGGTCTTTGGGGAAGCGTTTTTCGGCGAGCCGGCCATCGGGCGGGCCTCAGGCTGTTTTCTTCTTGGCGGATTTCTTTTTTGCGGTCGGCTTTTTCGCCGGGCGCGAAAGCGCTTCGACTTTGTCCTCAAGCTCGGCGACGCGCGCGCGCAACGCATTGACTTCATCCGCCAGCGAATGGTGATCCTCGCCGAGGCCGATGCGCTCGCGCATGCGGCGGATGCGATCGTCAAGCGAGAGCGAGGCGGGCGCGGCTTTCGCGGCGATGCGCCGCCCGCGCTCTTCAACCTGCTTTTCGATCGCTTCGCCCTTGGCGACGAGATCATCGAAAACGCGCGCCGATTCATCGGTCAGTTTCGCAACCGTTTCCTGCGCTTCTGAAAAGGCGCGGCCGTAAGCGCCGATCCCGGCGAGCCAGATTTTCCGCGCGGTGTCGGCGGTGTGTGCGGGTCTTTTCGCCAAGGGGTCGCTCCTAATTCGCCGCCGCAGCTGCAAAGTGGCGGCTGGCCGCCGTGTTAACCGCGGGCCGGTCGAGAAATGTCTTGAGAACGGGGATCACTTCCTTCGCGCGCGAGAGCGCAAAAAGATGCCCGCCATTTTCAACGACGTGAAGTTCCGATTTCGGAATCATGAAGTTGAGGATCTTGGCGTTGGCGAGCGGCACGATGTTGTCGCGGTCGCCGGCGAGGACGAGCGTTTCATGCGGCAGGAGGCGCAGGAACGGAAGGCTGGTCCAGCCCATCATCGCCATCAGCTGATAGACGTAACCGGACCGCGTCGGCGCTTTCATGCGCGCGGCGAATTGCGCTGCGCCTTCCGGTTCGTCGCCGTAGAGCGTCTTGAAATTCTTGGCGAGGAAGTCGCGATCCATATAGCGTTTCGGGTCCGCCATTTTCGAAAGCGATTCGACCTTGCCCGGCACCATGATCGAGCCGGGCGAGGTTGCGCACAAGACAAGGCGGTTGACGCGCTTCTGGTATTGAAACGCGAATTGCTGCGCAGCGCCTCCGCCCCAGGAAACGCCCATGACGTCGACCGGCCGGTCATAGCCGTAATGAAGCAGAATTGATTTCGCCGCATGCGCGACCCACCACGGGCGATAGGGCGCGACAGGCCCCGGCGAGCCGCCGATTCCCGGCAGGTCGAAGGTGACGACGTCGCGATCGGGCAGCGCTTCGGCGAGCGGCTGGGCGATTTCGAGATTGGCGCCGATGCCGTTGAAGAAGAAAAATGGTCTTCCGTCGCCTTTGCCGCGCCAGACGGCGGTGCGCAATTTCTGGAAGCCGACCGTAACGAAATCAAGTTCGGGCAAATGATGGTCTTCGATACTCATACGAATCCTTGCTGCTTCGGCTTAGCCGAACACATATTCGCCGGGCGCCTTGGCGAGCGGCGGAAATTTTTTCGAGCCGAGCGATTTCGGCGCGTCTTTTTTCCCGCCTGAGCGACGGCTGAGCCAGTTCGTCCACAATGGCCACCAGGAGCCCGCCTGCGGCTGCGCGCCGGCGAGCCATTCGTCGGCGTTTTCGGGAAGATTGTCGTTTGCGAAGAACTGCGCCTTCGGATTGCCCGGCGGGTTCAGCAGCGCCTGAATATGGCCGCTGTTTGAAAGCACGAACTTCACGTCGCCGCCGAAGAGATGGACGTTGCGATAACAGGCGCGCCACGGCGTGATGTGATCGGTGACCGCAGCGACCATGAAAGCGTCCTGCGTCACCTTGGACAGATCGATCTTGTGACCCATGAAATCAACGGCGCCCGGATTGGCGAAGCGCTTGTCGAAATACATGTCGAGATAGTCCGAATGAAGTTGCGCGGGCAGGTTCGTCGAATCATTGTTCCAGTAAAGAATGTCGAAGGGCGGCGGGCTGTCGCCCATCAGGTAATTGTTGACGACGTAATTCCAGATGAGATCGTTCGGGCGCAGCCAGGCGAAGGATTTCGACAGGTCGTCGCCGGAAAGAACGCCCTTTTTACGCGAATGGTTGCGCGCGATCTCGATCGCTTCATCGGTGACGAACAGGCCGATCTCGCTGTCTTCCTTGTGTCCGTCGAGAACGCAGACCTGAAGCGTGAAGGAATTGATGAGATTGGATTTGCGCGCTGCGAGTTCGGACAGGAAGCTCGCCGTCGTGATGCCGCCCGAACATGCGCCGGAGACGTTGATCTGTTTCGATTTCGTTATCTTGCAGATCGCGTCTGCCGCCTCGATCAGCGAAGCGACATAATCTTCAAGCCCCCAATGCGCGTGTTCCTTTTGCGGATTGCGCCATGATACGGCGAAAGTCTGGAAACCCTGGCTCAGCATGAAGCGAACGACGCTTTTTTCCGGCGACAGATCATTCGCGTAGAATTTGTTGATCTGCGGCGGCACGACCATCAGCGGAATTTCGAAGACCTCGTCCGTCGTCGGCTTGTACTGGATAAGCTCCAGCATCTCATTCTTGAAAACGACGGCGCCCGGCGTCGTCGCCAGGTTTTCGCCGACCTTGAACGGCCGTCCGTCGACCTGGCTCGGCATGCCGTTATTGTGGCGAAGATCGTGGAACGCGTTTTGAAGACCTTTGACGAGCGATGCGCCGCCCGTTTCATAGACGCGCTTGATGGCGGCGGGGTTGCCGATCAGCGTGTTTGTCGGCGCGACGGCGTCGGCGATGATGTCGAGAACGAATTTCGCACGGACCTTGTCGGCCTCTTCAACGCCTGATTCCGCGATCCAGCCTTCGAAGCCTTTGCGCATCGCAAGCCATGACTGCATCGTGTATTTGTAAACCGGATTGTATTTCCAGGTCGGATCTTGGAACCGGCGGTCTCTTCTATCGGGCGCAATTTCGGATTCGCCCTTCACGATATCGATGAGGTCCTTGCCGTAATTCGTCAAATGCTTGGTGAAGGGCGCCGGCTGCTTCGCCGCATGGCCGATCAGCACGCCGAGCGACTTTAACAGCTCGGACCGGCGCACGCCGATGATCGGATTGAGCGCGGTTGGCGTTTCCGCCGCCTGTTCGCCAAGTTCGTCGCTCGTCTTCGACATATTCCCTCCCACGGACGTTCGTCGGCAAGCTTTTGAAATTCTTGTCTTTAGCGGCGAAGTATTCGCCGTTCCCCGCGTCTTGGCAAATGGATCGGTTAATGACCGGCCTTTTGCAGCGCAGCGAAAAGCGGGACGCTCCGGGAGAACGCCCCGCTTTTGTTACTCTACGCAACAATACGGAGGGGGAGAGCGGTTAGGCCGCTTTCGCGCGCTTGGTGCGGGCCGGTTTTTTCGCGGCTTCGAGTTTTTTCGTCAGCGCTTCGACTTCGGCTTCGAGTTCCTTGACGCGATCATTCGCGGCGCGGACGGGCATGATAGCGCGGAATTTTTCAACGCCGGCGCCGTAGACGCCTTTGGCGCGGTCGCGAACGTCGACCATCTGCTCTTTCGCGGTCGCTTCGACTTCTTCGCCTTTTTCGACGAGGTCGCCGAATATTTCGGCGTATTTTTCCTTGATGGTCGCGAGCGCCGGTTTGGCGCGCTCGAAGGCGAGGCCATAGGCGCCGAGATAGGCGAGCCAGCCTTTGCGGATCGCTTCGGCGGCGTTCACTTCAACGGTTTCGACGGTCTGTTTGCGCTTCGTCATGATGTCTTCCTTTCAGGGCTCGGCGCACGCGCCGGTTCATCTGCAGCCTAGATAGGGAAGCGATCTAGAATGTTCACCCAAATTTTTGTGCGACGCAAAAAATCAATAAAACCATTTAAATACAGCAAGATATTGTTACGGCAAGCCTGGAAAACTCTCGACGAAGGTGATTTTCAGGTCGGGGAAACCGTCCACATAGCGGATGGTGAAATCGGGAAAGCTGTCGACGAAAAGCCACTCGCCGCAATTGTCAGGGAAGCTTTCGACCCTTTTGACCCGCAGGTCCGGAAAGCTCTCAACCGTCTGGACCTGAATGTCGGGAAAGCTGTCGACGACCTTCACCCTGCCGTGGAGCGGGATGCCCTCGAACGCGCAATCGCCTTCGGCCGCGGCGGGAGCGACGGATGCGAGCAGTGCGAAGCAAATTGTGTGAGTCAGATCTCGCATGAGGCCCCTCCGTTCAGCGCGACACGACGCAAGCACGCCTGCAAGGCTGAAAAATGGCACCCAAAAACGAACCGGCCCCCGGGAACGCGGGGGCCGGCGGTACTCATACTGTCAAACCAACTGGGTCCTGGAACCCGTCTTTCGAGACTTGCGCGCCGGTCGGGCGGCGCCGACGCAGGGCAGGATCGGCTTGGCGGCGGTCACCTGGCGGCGCCGAACCTGCGGACTTTCAGTACCGGGAGCGTGCGACGTCGCCATGTCAGCAGGATGAAAATTGCGTGACAGCGGCGGGTCAGTCGGTTTCGGGCGTAACGAGTGCGCCGCGAGGCCGATCCATTCGCGACCGGAAAGCAGCATTGGCGGCAAGGTTTCCGTGCGAATCGCGCCGCGTCAGCTGACCCGTCGCGCGCTTTTCAAGAATTACCAGGCGCTTTTTGATGGTGCTGCGAGAGAGGATTGAACTCTCGACCTCTCCCTTACCAAGGGAGTGCTCTACCACTGAGCTACCGCAGCCTCACATCCGGCGCCGGGGGCGCCGGCGGAGGCGGCGATATAGCCCGCTGGGGATCAGATGAAAAGGCGGGCTTTGCACGAGCGTTTCAGCCCCGCCTTGACCCGCGGCGGCCCGCCCCTATGGTCGCGCGCCATGCAAAAGGACGATTCCGCCAGCCGCGGCGCCGGGAAGACCGGGCGGCGCCCGGATGAGGCCTTGAAAAAGGCGCACGGCGCGGCGAAAGGCGGCGGCGAGGATAAGGAAGCGCGCCTCGCGGCGGCGCTTCGCGAAAACCTACGCCGCCGCAAAAAAGCGGCCCAAAAAGAAACGGACTGAATGGACAGGCTTGCGATCATTGGCGGCAGACCGCTTTTCGGCGAAATCGCAATCAGCGGCGCAAAAAACTCCGCGCTTAAATTGATGGCGGCGTCGCTTCTGACGGACGAAGCGCTCGTCATCGAGAACACGCCGCGACTCGCCGATGTCGACATGCTTTTGAAGCTGCTCGTCCAGCATGGCGTCGAACAGGAATTCGACGGCGCGACGCTGACCCTCAAGGCCGCGACGATCAAATCGACCGAAGCGCCCTATGATCTCGTGCGCAAAATGCGCGCGTCATTCAACGTTCTGGGTCCATTGCTCGCCCGCGAGGGGAAAGCGCGCGTGTCGCTGCCTGGCGGCTGCGCCATCGGCGCGCGGCCTGTCGATCTGCATCTGAAAGCGTTGTCGGCGATGGGCGCGAAGATCGACCTTGATGAGGGCTATGTCATCGCCTCGGCGCCGGGCGGTCTTCACGGCGCCAAGATCGATTTCCCCTTCGTTTCCGTCGGCGCGACCGAGCATGCGATGCTAGCGGCGGCGCTCGCCAAAGGCGAAACGGTGCTGAAAAACGCCGCGCGCGAACCGGAGATCGTCGATCTCGCCGATTGCCTCAACGCTATGGGCGCAAAAATCGAAAACGCCGGACACTCGACCATATCGATCACCGGCGTCGAGCGGCTGAGCGGCGCGCGCCATGTCGTCGTCGCCGACCGGATTGAGTTCGGCTCTTATGCGATGGCGGTCGGCGCGGCGGGCGGCGAGCTCTTCCTGCGCCATGGCCGCCTCGATCTTCTCGGCGCGGCGGCGAGCGCTCTTGAGGAAGCCGGATTGAAGCTTACGGCCGAGGATGGCGGCGTTCGCGTCAGGCGCGCCGTCGACCGGTGCCGGTCGGTCAATATCGTCACGCAGCCTTATCCCGGCTTCTTCACCGACCTGCAGGCGCAGTTCATGGCGCTGATGACGACCGCGGACGGCGTCTCCGTCATCAAGGAAACGATTTTTGAAAACCGGTTCATGCACGCGCCGGAGCTCGCGCGCATGGGCGCCCAAATTTCCGTCGACGGACAAAGCGCGACGGTGCGCGGCGTCAAGCGTCTTAAAGGCGCGCCGGTGATGGCGACGGATCTGCGGGCGTCGATGAGCCTTGTTCTCGCCGGCCTCGGCGCGGAAGGGCAAACGATCATCAACCGGGTCTATCACCTTGACCGCGGCTTTGAACGGCTTGAAGACAAGCTCAGCCATTGCGGGGCGCTGATAGAACGCGTGAAAGGCGATTGATGGCGGGGCTGAAGGACTACAAACCGCTTCGCCTGACGGTCGAAGACGCTGAAGACCTGAAAGTCATGTCGGCGGTGCTGCAGGATGCGATCGCCAAGATCGGCGACTTCGCCTATCTGCCGAACCGGCGGCGCTTCGCTTTTGTCGCTAACCGCTTCATCTGGGAAGGCGCGGGCGAGCGGCGTCGCGGGCCGTTTGCGCGGGTGCGCGCCGGGTGCCATTTCGACGATGTCATTTCCGTCCGCCAGCTGAACCTTCGCCCTGACGTCAAGGAAGGCGTCGTCGATCTTCTCGCCGTTGCTTTTGAAGCGGGCGCTGACGGCGCGGGCGTCATCACGCT
>JAGRED010000213.1 GCA_020446725.1 Parvularculaceae bacterium
CGCTCCGCTGCGCGACGCCTTTCATCGCGGCGTTTTGCAACCTCTTTCTGCGTTTTGTCTCTCGATTTCTTGATCGACTTCAGCGCTTCGCGGAGTTCGGCCCGCTTTTCCGCCGTCATCAGCTCGTCGCTTGAAAAGTGACGGACCGTATCGCCGTCGCGGAAGGTCAAATTATAGGAGCCGGCGAACGCGCCATTCGCCGCGCCGAGGAGACGTTCCTCGAGATCTTCCGAAAAGGCGTCGAGAGAAGCGTCGCCGCTGAATGCGAATTCCATCGCGCCGTCGAAGTCATAATCATCGCCTGCGCCGAACGGCCCATCCGCAAACGCCGGCGCCTTCATGTTGAATTCAGCGAATTCGTTGGGCGGGGCGAATTGCTTGACGCCCGGCGCGCCGGGAACATCGCCGGCTGGCGCAAGGGTGTAGGAAAAGCGCATCGTCGATCCGCGTTTTGCAACGGATCTCGGTTCATCGGGCGCCGGCGCAACAACCGGCGCCGGGTCAATCTCGATCGCCGGCTCGGCGGGAATGGCGGGCTCCGCCGGGATTGCGTCTTCCGGAGCGACAGCGGGAGCGGCTGGAACCGGGGCGATCGCGGCCGGCGCAGCGGCCATCACGTCCGCCGGGTCGACCGGTTCGCCGTCGCGCAGCGTTTCGAAATGCAGATGCGGGCCGGTCACCTTTCCGGTCGCGCCGACGGCGGCGATGACGTCGCCGGCTTTCACCCGGTCGCCCTTTTTGACTGCGTAGCTGTCGAGATGCGCATAGCGCGTGACGAGCCCGTGCCCGTGATCGATGACGACGACCTTGCCCCAGGCGGTTGAGCCCTTGTAGCGATCCGTCGCCTCGACAACGACGCCGGCGCCCGGCGCGACGATCTTGGCGCCTTTGGGCGCCTTGATGTCGAGACCGCTATGCGCGGGCGCGTCCTTGCCGTTCAGCTTTTCGTTCTTCTCGCCGAAGCCCATCGTGACGTCGCCGACCAGCGGCAGGTTGCGCAGAATGGCGCTGCGGCTCTTCGCGCTTTCCGGATCAACCGCGAGCGCGGCCTGTCCGACGGCGATGAGCGCGACCGTAGAGGCGGCCGCCGAGAGCATCAGCCTTGCGGCGAGCGGCGTCTTGCGCGGCGCGTCCGGCGAGAGAATGGCGTTGAGGCGCCGGCGTCTGCCCGACGGATCGGCCGGCGTGAAGGACGGCGCCAGCGCCGGTTGCGCGTTCATCTTGAAGGCGGCGAATTTCAGGCCCTCGACGAAACACGCCGCGTAGGCGCCGCGGTCGACGCCTTTTTCAAGAACGAGAGCGTCGGCGCATTCTTCCGCCGCCAGTTCGGCGTTGCGGGCGATGCGCCCAACGAGCGGATTGAACCAGAAGAGAACGCGCGTCAGCTGCGTCGCCGTGAATAGGCGCGTGTCGCCGCGGCGCACATGCGCGAGCTCGTGCGCGCACATCAGGACAAGATCGTCGCTGCCGACACGCGCTTCGATGCCGTCGGGGATCAGCACGGTCTGCCGGACGACGCCGGTGATGCATACGCTCGACACATGGCGCGACCGCCTGAATTCCGGCATGCGGACATTCATCCGGTCCGCCCATTCCTCAACGCGGTCGATCAGGTCCCAGTCCTCGACGGGAACGGCGCGGGAAACGGCGTAGTAAAGACCGGCCTGACGGATCGCCCAGAGAAAGAAAGTGAGCGCGACGCCGTAAACGTAAAGAAGCGCCGCCGTGCCGATCAATTGCTCGGCGGAAAAAAGCGGCGGCTCGCGAAGGTCGGGAAGGGCGTTCGCCGCAGATGCCGGCGGCCCCGTCAACAATTCCATCGCGCCAAGCTCGACATCCGACGGCGCGGGACGAAGCGAGACGCCGAAAGCGGCGAGCGTCGGCGCGACAAGCGAGGGCAGCACGGCGAACAGCAGCGCCGCCGTCCACAAACGCTCCGCCGACGTTGTCATCGTCGTCCGTTCAATGCCGCGCGCGCCGGCAAGGAGAAGTCCCGCCCATGCGAGCGACGCGGCGAGACAGATCAGCAAGGCTTCCGCCTGATACGATGTGAATTCGATGAGGCCGGTCATTTCCGCTTCTCCGATTTCAGGATCTTTTCAAGCTCTTCAAGTTCGTCTTCGGTGAGGAGCTTTGAATCGGCGAACATCACCGCTGAAGGCGTCGCATCGAGTTCAAGAACGCGATCGGAAAAATCGAGGATCATGCGCGACAGCAACGCGACCTTGCCGACCGCGGCGGAATAGACATTGACGCCGTCTGCAGGTTTTTTCTTCAGAAGGCCTTTTTCGCACATGCGCTCGATGACGGTGCGCATGGTTGAATAGGTCCAGTTGAATTCCGGCGCGACGACGTCCGTGATTTCCCGCGCCGAGAGCGCCTTTTTCCGCCACAGCAGTTTGAG
>JAGRED010000214.1 GCA_020446725.1 Parvularculaceae bacterium
AAACGGCATTGTTCCGGCAGGAAGGCGAATTCTGGCTGACGCGCGCGGCTTACGCCGGGAACGCCCGCGCGCAGCGCAAGCTCGCCATGACGATGGCGTCGCCGGCGAGCCCGCTGCACAACCCCAAAGCGTCGCTTCAATGGTCGCTCATTTATTCGAAAAATCCGACGGCTGACGTTTACGGCTACGGCCCCTTGCCGGGAACGCTCGTTCCCGGCCTTAAATCGGCGCTGACCGGCGAAGAAATCGCCGAGGCGGAAGCCTTCGCGAAGGATTTCGCGCCGATCACGTTGCCGAAATTCGAAGGGCCGAACCGCGAGGAAGGAAAAAAGCGCGGCGACAGGCCGAAAGGCGGGCGGCCGCCGGGCGGACGCCGCGGTCCGGGCCTTTCTTCCTGACGGCGTAACGACAAAAGGCCGCCCCTTGGGGCGGCCCCGGTTTGTCAGTATTGAAAGGCCGCCCCTTGGGGCGGCCTTTCGGGCGCGTTTCCTCCCTGAAACCGGACGCGCTGTCGTCGGTTATTCGGCCGCCTTGAACTGCGCCGTCTCGGTCGACTCGCTCATCGCCGTCGTCGATGACTGGCCGCCGGACAAGGTCGTCGCAACGAGATCGAAATAGCCGGTGCCGACTTCGCGCTGGTGACGCGTCGCTTCGTAGCCGATCTTTTCCGCCGAGAATTCCGCCTGCTGAAGTTCGGAATAGGCCGCCATGCCGCGATCCTTATACCCGTGCGCCAGCGTATACATGCCGTAATTGAGGGCGTGGAAGCCGGCCAGCGTGACGAACTGGTATTTATATCCCATCGCGCCGATTTCGCGCTGGAACTTTGCGATCGTGTCCTTGTCGAGATTGGCTTCCCAGTTGAAGGACGGCGAGCAGTTATACGCCATCATCTTGCCGGGATGCGCCTTCTGGATCGCTTCGGCGAAGCGCTTGGCGTCATCAAGATTGGGATGCGAGGTTTCCCACCAGATAAGATCCGCATACTGTGCATAGGAAAGACCGCGCGCGATGCAGTGATCAACGCCCATGTCGTCTTTCAGGCGATAGAAGCCTTCCGGCGTGCGGCCCTGATCGAAATCGATGAACTCATGGTCGCGCTCATCGACATCCGAGGTAATGAGCTTCGCCGATTCAGCATCGGTGCGCGCGACGATGATCGAGGGAACGCCGCAAACGTCAGCGGCGAGACGCGCAGCGTTCAAATTGCGCTCATGCGCTTTGGTCGGGATGAGAACCTTGCCGCCGAGATGGCCGCATTTCTTTTCCGACGCGAGCTGGTCCTCGAAGTGAACGCCGGCGGCGCCCGCCTCGATATAGGCCTTCATGATTTCAAAGCAGTTCAGCGGGCCGCCGAAGCCCGCTTCCGCGTCAGCGACGATCGGAAGGAAATAATCCCGCTTCACCTTGCCTTCCGAATGCTCGATCTGGTCGGCGCGGCGCAGCGCGTTGTTGATGCGGCGCGCAAGTTCCGGGCCCGCATTCGCCGGATAGAGCGACTGGTCGGGATAGACCTGGCCCGCCGTGTTGGCGTCGCCCGCGACCTGCCAACCCGAAAGATAAATCGCCTTGAGGCCGGCTTTCGCCATCTGGATCGCCTGATTGCCAGAAAGCGCGCCGAGCGCGTTCACATAAGGCTCGGTCTTCAAGAGGTCCCAGAGCTTGTTCGCGCCGCGGTCGGCGAGCGTATAGGCGATGTCGATCGAACCGCGCAGGCGCAGCGCCTCGGCCGCCGAGTAATTCCGCTTGACCCCGTCGAAGCGGCCTTTCGGCGCGGACGGGATGATGTCGTCAAAGGTCGTCATGGCTGTTCTCCAATGCGCGGCCGGAAACGTCTGCCCCCAATGTCGCCGCAGCCCGAATTGAGGACGGGCCGCAAGAACCAAACCAGTTTTGCGGTTGCGAAGCGAGAAATGTCGCGTCGCAATGTAAATAATACAACCTTGTCATTTGTAACTTTGTGGCTTTTGTAATTTTTTGACCTTAGAGTTTTTCCAGAGGCTGCTTATTTCGGATTCAAAATGGCAATGAAACGTAAACTCTATCTCGGCCCACGGCTCCGCCGCCTTCGGCGTGAGCAAGGCCATACCCAGGCCGAAATGGCGGCGGCGCTCGAAATATCCCCGTCTTATGTCAATCTGATAGAGCGCAACCAGCGGCCGGTCTCCGCTGAACTGCTGGTGCGGCTGGCCAGCGTTTACGGGTTCGACCTCTCCAGACTCGACGGCGCGGAGACGGACGAGCTCTTCGCCAGTCTCGCCGCCGCGTTCGCCGACCCGATTTTTCAGGACGCCGGCGTGACGCGGGAGGATGCGTTCGAACTCGCCGCCGGCAACCCGGTTCTCGGCGATGCGATCGCAGCGCTCTTTCGCGCCTATCGCTCGGCGGAGCAGGAACTCACCGAAACGCGCATCGCCGGCAACCGCGCCGCCGATGACCCTGTGGAGGAGGCGCGCACTTTCCTTCAGGAAAACCGCAACCACTTCCCCGAAATAGACGAGACGGGCGAGGCGATCGCGGAGGAGAAAGAATCCGGCGCGCTCTTCGACCGGCTCGCCGCACGGTTCCGGCGCGACCATCGCCTGCGCGTCAGGATATTGCCGGCCGACGTCATGGCGGGCGCATGGCGACGGCTCAACCGGCACGCCGGGGAAATCGCAATCTCCGAAGCGCTCGACCAGGCGAGCCGGACATTCAATCTCGCGCTGCAGCTCGTTCTGATCGAACAGGGCGCCGTGCTGGACCGCATCGTCAACCGGTCGAAGTTTTCAACCGACGCCGGCCGGCGGCTCGCCCGCTCGGCGCTCGCCAATTACGCCGCCGCAGCGATCATGCTGCCCTACGGCCCTTTCCTTAGCGCGGCGAAAGAACTCGGCTACGACATCGAGGCGCTGGGGCGCCGGTTCAGCGCGAGCTTTGAACAAGTTGCGCATCGCCTGACGACATTGCGCCGGCCAGGCGCGGAGGGCGTTCCCTTTTTCTTTCTGCGCGTCGATGCGGCCGGCAATGTCTCGAAGCGATTTTCCGGCGACATATTTCCGTTCGCGCGTTACGGCGGATCGTGCCCCTTATGGACCGTGCACGAAGCATTCCGGACGCCGCGCCGCATTATCACGCAAATCATCCAGCTTCCCGACCAGAGCCGTTATTTCTCAATCGCACGCACAGTGACGAGCGGCGCCGGCGGCTACGCCGCGCCGCATATTGAACGCGTCGTCGTCGTCGGCTGCGCGCTCGATGACGGCAAAAAGCTCGTCTATGCGAACGGTCTTGATCTCGCCGCAGCCTCGGCGGCGCCGGTCGGCGTCACCTGTCGGCTCTGCGAACGGCCGGACTGCGCCGCGCGCGCCCACCCGCCCTTGCGCCGGCGCCTCATCATCGACGAATACCGCCGCCTCGCCGCGCCTTTCGCTTTCGCGTTTGACTAGCCCGGCGCCATCGCGCCAATTAGCGCCATGACCGCGCCGCCGCCCCTTTCCGCCTATATCCGCGCCAGGAACGAGGCGCGCCTGATCGCCGACGTTGTGACGGCGGCGCTTCGCGTCGCCGATGAAGTCGTTGTCATCGATTCAGGGTCGACGGACGACACGGTTGCGCGCGCCGAAGGCGCCGGCGCGCGCGTCATCCGCCAGGAGTGGCTCGGCAACGGGCGCCAGAAACGCTTCGCGGAAGAACAGTGCCGTCACGACTGGCTGCTTGACCTCGACGCCGATGAGATCGTGACGGCCGAACTCGCTGAGGAAATCAGCGCGCTCTTCAAGGATGGCGAACCGGCGCAGCGCGTCTATCGCATCGAACTCGCGATTGCGCCGCCCTTCGGCGATCCATGGCGCGGGTTCGGCGGCGTCATCCGCCACAAACTCTATGACCGACGCGTCGTGCGCGCGCCCGATCACGTCGCCTGGGACCAGTTCGAAATACCCGCCGGCGTCACGGTCGGCGCGCTTTCCGGAAACATTCTTCATTATGCTTTCAGCGACACCGCTCATTTGGTCGACAAGCTCAACCGGAATTCATCGACGCGCGCGCGCGAGCTAAAGCCGAAACCGGCGCCGATCCTGATCCTTCGGATTTTTTTCGGTCTCCCTTTCTATGTCGGCAAGCGCTATCTTCTGAACGGCCTTTTTCGCGGCGGCGTTTACGGCTTCGCCTTTTCGATGATGTCGGGCTTCGGCCGCTGGATGCGCGACGTCAAAATGTATGAGCGGCTGCGGCGGGAGCGCGAAAAGTGACCGATCCCTTCGGCGCATTTTCCCCGTCGCCGTTTCAGCAGCGCATGCGCGCGGCGGCGCATCGGCTAAAACCGACATACTGGGGACGAAGAGCCGCGTCGCTTCTTCTCGGTCCGGCTGGCGGGCGGGCGCAGCGCGCTTATGACGTCGAAATCTTCGGATCGCAGAAAGCGCGCCTTCACCCTTACGACAATATCTGTGAAAAGCGGGTTTATCTAACCCCGCAATTATGGGACGGCGAGGAACGCGCCTTGTTGCGCGAGGCGATTTCGCGCAGCCGGGGCGGAACATTCGCCTTTGTCGATGTCGGCGCGAATGTCGGCCTCTATACGCTTTTCGCCCGCGCCGAGGCGTTGCGCGTCAACGCCGCGCTTCGCGGGGTCGCGATTGAGGCGGATCCTGAAATGGCTGCGCGGCTGCAATTCAATCTCGCCGCCTCGCACGCCTTGCACGATATCACGCTTTTCAATTGCGCCGCATCGGATGAAGAAAAAGCGCTGCGCTTCACTGTCAACAAGAAAAGCCGGGGGCTGAGCCGCGTCGACAAGGCGGGCGCCTTGACGGTCAATGCGCGCCCGCTCCACGCATTGACCGCCGCGGCGGGCCTTGACCGCATCGACGCCATGAAAATCGATATTGAAGGCCATGAATACAAAACGCTCGACGCGTTCTTCAAAAATGCGCCCGCGACGCTTCATCCGGCGATGATCATCCTTGAAGTGTCGCATGAGGCCGAGGGCGCATCCGGCGCCGCGCTTGCGATCAAAGCCGGATATCGGCAGCGGCTGCAGACGAAACGCAACGCCGTTTTCACTCTCAAAAACCCGATGACGGTCGACTAGACGCCCGGGTAATAGTCCTTCACGCAGAGCGACGGGTCGATGCCAGTTTCCGAATAACCCGCCTCCTCCGCCGTCTGGCGCGGCGGCAATTCGATCGGCCGGAACGCTTCCTCATTGTGCTCGAAGGGAACGATGTCGAGGATCGAGCGGATGCAATTCAGCCGCGCTTTTTCCTTGTCATTGCCGTCAATCACCCGCCACGGCGCATAATCCGTATGCGTCTCTCTGAGCATCTTGTCGCGGTATTTTGAAAAATCCGCCCAGCGGCGTCGCGCCTCGAGGTCGATCGGCGAAAGCTTCCAGCGCTTGCGCGCGTCGCAGGCGCGATCCTGAAACCTTTTTTCTTGCTCATCGGCCGAAACGTGAATCCAGTATTTGATGAGAATGACGCCGGAATCGATGAGCATTTTCTCAAACAGCGGAACTTCGCGCATGAAGTCCTCATGCTGTTCCGGCGTGCAAAATCCCATTACGGGCTCAACGACCGCACGATTATACCAGGAACGATCGAAGAGAACGACTTCGCCGCCGGCGGGGAGGTGTTTGACGTAGCGCTGAAAATACCATTCGGTGCGTTCGCGATCAGACGGTTTCGGCAAGGCGACGACGCGCCAGATGCGCGGGTTCATGCGATTTAGCAGCGTCTTGATCACGCCGCCCTTGCCTGCGGCGTCGCGCCCTTCGAAAACGACGGCGATCTTGAGCCCCTTGCGGGAAACCGTTTCCTGAAGCTTCGCCAGCTCGAATTCGACTTCCTTGATCTCTTTATCGAATTCTTTCTCGTTCATATGCTCGCTTCATGTCCTTCTTCGTCGAAATAATAATCGCGCCGGCAAAATTCACAGCTCACCTTGATGCGCCCGTCATCAGCGAGATCAGCAAGATCGTCCTTTGAATAACGCGAGAGAACAGCCGCGATCTTGCCGGCGTTGCACGCGCAGGCCGCGCTCACGGGTTTTGCCTCAAAGACGCGAACGCCGTCTTCATGATAAAGGCGATAGAGAAGCTCTTCCGGCGCAAGGGCCGGGTCGAGCAATTCGTCAGCCTGCGTTGAATTGAGGAATGCGGCCGCACGGTCCCACGCCTCGCGATCGTCATCCGACTTCAGCGCCGCTTCGCCGCGTTCGCGCGCGCCGCCTTCGCCCGGCATGAACTGGACCATGATCCCGCCGGCGCGCCATGCCGACTGACCGCCCGGCCGCATCACCCTGCCGACGGCGAGCCGCACCGCGGTCGGTATCTGTTCGGACCGGTCGAAATAGGCGATCGCCGCTTCTTCGAGCGTTCCGCCTTCGATCGGCGTCACGCCCTGATAGCGATCCATGTCTGGGCCCTGGTCGATCGTCAGCGCAACGTGACCCTTGCCCATCAAAGCGGCGAGCCCGCGCGCGATACCTTCCCCGTCGACGGAAGCCGTCGCACGGATGGCGCCATCGGAGCGATAGTCGGCGACGATGAGCCTCACCGCCCCTTCGCCTTGGGCCTGAAAGATCAGCTTGCCGTCGAATTTGAGCGCCGAACCCATCAACGCCGTCAACGCGGCGGTTTCCCCGACCAGTTCCGAAACCGGATCGGAAAAGCCGTGCGGGCGCAGGATATCGTCGATCGCAGCGCCCAGCCTGACGATCCGTCCTCGGACAGCGCCGTCGCCGACCTGAAAGGGGATGATGATGTCGTCGCTCACGCGGTCGCCTGATGACATAAATCCGGGATTTGCCTGAGACACCCGGATAGGCCGGGCGAACTTCGGATTCAAGAAGCTTGCAAGATGTTATTGATTTCAATGAGGCTCATCGATCTGGAATTCATTGCGAATTTGCGCGCGCGCCCAATGGATTCCAATTCCGTCTCGCTAGCTTTTCAGCTTGTATCCGCTTTTCAGCAGGCGATAGCAGGTCCAGCCGAGCGCGAGATTGATCGCCATCGTCGCCGCAAAGCCCGCCATCACAGGCGCTTCGGCGACACCCGTGAACCCGTATCGAAATCCGTCGATCAGATAAAAGACGGGATTGAAATGGCTGAAAGTGAAGAACGGCTCTGGCAGGTTCCTGATCGCGTAAAACGTTCCTGACAGGAAGGTCAGCGGCGTGATGACGAAATTGGTAAAGGCGGCAAGCTGATCGAATTTGTCGGCCCACACGCCGCCGATAACGCCGAGCATCGCGAACATCAACGCGCCGGCGGTCGCAAAATAGACGATCGCCGCAAGATTCGAGACATGCATCGGCGCGC
>JAGRED010000019.1 GCA_020446725.1 Parvularculaceae bacterium
GGCGCCGCCGATCTGGGCGTTGGCGACTTCGATCGGGTTTTCGATTTCCTTGTAGAAGCCGCTGAGCGTGACGAACTGGCCGCGTGCGAAATAATATTCGACGCGGATGTCGTAGTTGTTGAGCCTGGAGTTGATCAGGAACGGGTTGCCGATGACGAGCTGGTCGGTGTCGTCGTCGAGGAAGGTCGCAGGCGTCAGTTCGCGGAACTGCGGACGCGTGATCGTCTTGGAGTAGCCGGCGCGAACCTGAAGATCGCCGATCGGGTTCCAGGTCGCCGTCACCGCCGGCAGCCAGTAATCTTCATTGATGGCTGTCTGCGAAAGCGAAGAGACCGGGAACGCCGTTGCGAACGCCGTTGTCGTCTGTTCGCCGTCTTCATAGCGGCCGCCGACGGCGAAGTGGAAATACTCACCCACATCGAAGTCGAGACCGAGATAGGCGGCGTGCACTTTCAAGGTCGAAAATGCGTTGTCGAGCGCGGTCGGGTTGTTGACGAACTGGATGTCAAACGCATCCGTTCCGGCGACGCCCGGCGACAAGAGGACGTCGTTGCGCACATTGCTCAATTGCGACGGCAGGCCGAGGGGTCCCTGAGCGTAACGGAACTCGCGAACGAGCGAGTCGCGTTCCTTGTCAGTGTAGTTGTAACCCCATTTGACGTCGAACGCGCCGTCGCTGATCGTCAGCGGCAACACGAAATCGATGCCGGCGTCGATATTCTCGTCTTCAACGTCTGAGAAGGTGAGAAGAACCGAGTCGTTCTCAAGCGCGCCGATTTGCCCGAACAGCAATTCAAACTCGCCGTCCGGCGTGTCGCGGAAACGGCGGAACGAACGCTGGTAAGGCGCGTCACGGAAGGCGCGCCCATAGGCGCCGCGCCACACGACGGAAAGGTCGTTAAGACCTTCGAACACATGGTCGCCGCGCAGCTGGGTCTGCCACACCTGACGCTCGAAGAATTCCATGTTCTCGGTGAACAGCTCGATGGACGGCTCTTCGCCGCGCACGCCGTTGCCGATCCGGGATTCCTTCAGCGTCGAGCGCAGCATCAGACTGGTCGATGTGATCTTGTGGTTGTCGCCGAATTCGACGCCGAACGTGGCGATGCCGTTCGCGCCGACCGTCTGGGTGGTGCTTTCGAAGTCGAACGCTTGCGCGCCGTTCGGAAACGTTCCGCCGATAATGTTGAAAGGTTGCGACGCTGCGGCGGCGCCTGAGGTCGTGAAACCTTGTTCGCGACGCCCGATTTTCGTCTGCCAGTCATGCGAGAAGCCGAGCGCGATATTGGCGCCGATGCGGACGCTGTCGGACAGGTCATGGCTGGCGCCGAATGCGACGTCGACGCCCCAGTTCGGCGGAATGACGTTTTCGACCGTGACCGTCGTCGCGGCGCTTTCAATGCTGGCGTCAATGATGTTCTGGTCAGCCGCATTGAAGTTGACGCCATTGCGGCCGAAGAACGCGTCGGCGAGCGGCTGCGGCGTGTTCCGCGTGCCGTCGTCAAAACCCGTCCAGTCGCGCTTGCCGCCATCGACGAAATAGCCGTTCCGGCCGGTCGTCTGGAGATCGAGGCCGATCGACCCGCCGATCGAGAAATAGGCTTCGTCCGGAACCGCTTTGGAACGAAGCTCAATCAGACCGCCGCCGAATTCCGCCGAATATTGCGGCGAATAGGTTTTCTGAACGAGCGAGCCGCTCAGAATGTTGGTCGGGATGATGTCGAGCGGAATGACGCGTTTCAGCGGCTCCGGGCTCGGCAGCGGCGAACCGTCGAGCGTGACCGATGAATAGCGTTCGTTCAGACCGCGAACGACGACGAATTTCCCTTCGGTGAGCGAAAGACCCGTCACGCGGCGAAGCGCTTCGCCGATGTCGGAGTCGCCCGTGCGCTGGAAGGAGGTTTCGTCGAGAAGGCTGGAGATTTCCGAAGTCGCGCGTTTTTCATCCGGAATGCGCGCGCCGCGAACGACGATTTCGTCTGTCGGGATGCTCAGCTCCTGCGCCGAGACATTTCCCGCCATTGTCAGCGCCGTCGTGCACAGCAGCGCGGACAATGTGAGTTTCGAGAATTTTTTCATAGCCCCACCTGGCCAATCTTTCATCTGTAAGTCGGTTGACTGTTATTGATGCCGCAGCCGCCTTTCGGCGGCTGCGGCGATTGGCGTTAGAGACCGAGGGTCCAGCCGGCGAACCACGTATCGCTGGCGTCTCTCACGGCGCCGACATAGTTCGTCGGATCAAGCGCCGAGTCGATTGCGTTCGGATCGACCGCCGTGATGGCCGGAGCCGTTTCATTGGCGCCCGGGAGCAGCGGCGTGGTGAAGCCGGCCGGCGCCGTCAGCGTGTTGGTCGTCGTGTTGGTGTTCGTGCCCGCAGCGAAGAGCGTCGCGCCCGAACCAGACAGGACGCCGAGCGTCGGCGGCGTCTGGACGCCGGAGAAGGCGACGCGGTCGACGACCGGGTCAGGGCCCGTGCCGGCCGGGTTGAACTCCAGCGCTTCAGCGAAGTTGGTGACGATTCCGTTGACGAGCGCGCCCGTCGTGCCGGCGCGGACCTGAACGCCCTCGCCGGACGCACCGTCGCCAATCAGCGTGAAGTTGGCGATCGTCGGCGCGGAACGCGGCGTCGCATCGGCGGTGGTGTCGCCGTTGTTGTCGCCTTCGATGCCGTTATCGTCGCCGAGATTCTGGCGAACGATCGCGTATTGAAGGCTGCCCGTCCAACCGTCGGTCCAGTCGATCGAGTCGTCATTGGCGCCGAGAACGATAAGGTGCTTCACGTCGACCGTGCCGCCGAACCATTCGATGCCGTCGTCGGCGCCGTTGATGATCTGCACGTAGTCGATCTCGGTGCCGTCGCCGACGCCTTGCGCGGCGATCGAGTTCAGCTCGTTCGAAACGGTGAACTGGAAGCCGGCGTAGCGGATCTGGAGGTAGTTGATACGGCCGGAGTCGTCATCCGACGTCGCGCCGCCGAAGGCGCCTGAACCGCCCTCGCCGTTTTGCTGGCAGTTGACCGAACCCGGCGTTGCGAGCGGATCGATCGTGCATTCGTTCAAGGGCGCGCGGCCGTTGATCGCGATGCCGCCGATTTCACCCGTGGCGCCGGCGCGGATCGTATTGCCGCCGCTCACGAGGTCGTCGCGGCTTGTCAGAATGACGGGCGCAACCGGCGAACCATTGACGAAGAGCTTCGATCCGCGCGTGACGACGAGAAGATCGACGATGCTCGGCGCCTGATTGCCGAAGATCGTGACGCCCGGCGCGACCGATAGAACGCCTTGCGCGCCTGTCGGGCTCAAGGGGTCCGGGCCGCCATCCTGGCCGACGAACACTGTGCCGTCGAGACGGTAGAGGTTGCCGGCCGGAAGATCGACATTGCCGAGAACCGGCGTGTTGATGCTGCAGATGCGCGTTTCGCTGCGGCCGGGGAAACCGGCCGAAACCGGCGTTTCGGTCTCGAGCGTCGTTCCTGACGGACAGGACGAGGCGGTGCTTCCCGGAATGCGAACGGTCCAGCCGGTCGTCCAGTTGTTTGACGCAGTTTCCGTCGGGCCGAAGGCGCCGACAAAAGTCCCGGGGGCGAAGCCTGCATCGACCGATTGCGGATCCGTCGCCGGCGTCGCCGCTTCGTTGACGCCCGGCAGGACGCCGTCAAGCGAGTTGCCCGCGAAGCTGCGGTTGTTGGCGCCTGCGCCGAACAGCGTTGCGCCGCTGCCAGCGAAATCGCTCGTGTTTCCTTCCAGCGCGACCGAGTCGATCACCGGATCCGGGCCGGCGCCGGCCGGGTTGAATTCAAGGCCTTCCGCGAAATTCGTGACGACCGCGTTGATGATGGCGCCCGTCGTGCCGGCGCGCACCTGAATGCCTTCGCCCGACGCGCCGTCGCCGATCAGCGTCAGGTTGGAAAGGCGCGGCGCGGAACGCGGCGTAGCGTCGGGTGACGTGTCGCCGTTGTTGTCGCCTTCAATGCCGTTGTCGTCGCCGGTCGACTGAACGACGAGCGCGAACTGCAGGCGGCCGGTCCAGCCGTCGGTCCAGTCGATCGAGTCGTCATTGGCGCCCGTGACGACGAGGTGATCGACGTTCACCGTGCCGCCGAACCATTCGATGCCGTCATCCGCGCCTTCGACGATCTGGATGTGGCTGATCGTCGTGCCGTCGCCGACGCCCTGCATCGCGATCGAGTTCAGTTCGTTGGAGGTCGTGAACGGGAAGCCCGCATGCTGAATGCGGACATATTGAAGCGAACCGGATGAATCATGCGCATCGCCGCCGCCGAATACGCCCGAGCCGCCTTCGCCGTTCTGACGGCAGGCGTCCGAACCCGGCGTCGCGAGCGGGTCGACAGTGCATTCGTTCAAGGGCGCGCGGCCGTTGATCGCAAGACCGCCCCAGTCGCCCTGGCCGCTCGTGCCGTTCGCGGCCGACGTGACGTTGCCGGAGAAGTCGTCGAGGATGTCCTGCATCGAGGTGAAGACGATCGGCGAATTCTGGGTGCCGACGGCGTTGATCTGCGATCCGCGGGAAACGACGAGCAGATCGACCTGGCCGCTCTGGCCCTGGCTGACGAAAACCTGACCCGGCGCGAAGGTCACGGTCGCGGGGGAGCCGGCGCCGTCGCCGAGGAAGACTGTGCCGGAGATCAGGATCGGGTCAGCCTGAAGCGGGACGTTGATCGTGCCGCTGACCGTGCCGCCGCCGACCGGCGTCAATGAACAGAAATTGGTGCTCGATCCGGTGGAAAGGAGAGCAACGTTTGAAGCGAAGGTGAGGCCCGCCGGGCAGTCGCCCGCGCTGACCGGCGCCGTGGCGCGCGTGGCGAAGTTGCCGCTTGAACCGCCGCCGCCGCCGCCCGGGATGGGCTGGATGACGACCGGCGTGCCGTTGCCCGGCGACGCGACATCCGCGTTCGAGCAGGCGACGATTGCGGACGAAACGGCGAGCAAGAGGGCGGCTTTAAGCGATTTTGTCTGGCGCATGAGCGAATATCCCCGCGTGAATTGAATTGCGAAACGTCGCAACCCCGCAGCGCCCCACGCGCCGCGATCGCCGCAGCGCTTAGTGAACGAGTATTACAACGGCGTGATTGTTTTTTTTCAGAATGATGACAAAGAGGGGGGCGCCCTCATCTTGCTGCGCAACAATAACGCACGGCCGCCGCAGCGCTCCGCAATGCAGCGAAAATAGCAGGCGATTGTTTTGTTTATTGGTTTTTTGGCGCAGTCGACTGGTCGTTGGTCTCAAGCAGGCGCGTGTCGCATTCCATCGCCCAGCTGCACTTCCTGCAAGGATATTGGAACTTGCCGCGTACGGGCAACAGGTGAATGCCGTCCTCCCCAATGCCGGGGAATATCACAGTGAAAGTTTTGCATCGCGGACAGGAACGGCCCAACCCGTATTGCTGGGTCGCATCGGTCATTACGCGTCTCGCTTCACAAGAAAACGTCTCAGCGAATAGCGGCCGGCCGTTCGCGCAAGATCGAACGAAAACCATTCAACCGGTCGTTCCATCGCCGCACCCCGCGCCGCCAGCGTTCCGCATAGCGCCTCGATATCATCCGACCGACGCGCAGCGAGACGTGTGAACGCGCCTGCCTCTCCAGCCCGCATTACAACAAAACAGTCAGCGAACCGGTGACAGAATGCGCACGCAGCGCTGTCAGTCAGGCGGTGTCTCTAGGACGGGATTTTTTCACGACTGCGACCGATCTATAACGGTTTTGTGACATCCCAGACGTGCGCCAGGGTTTTCAATGCGTTTGTGCGCAACTTGTGCGCAGCGTACGCCAGCCGACGGATCCCGGACTTCCCGGGCTATGGCCTGTGGAAGATTTGGGCGGACATGTTACGTCGCGCGTCCGCATTCGTGCGGTGCGCCCCGAGCGGCGCCGCCATGAATGTTGCCGCGCCGCGTGCGTTCGGGACCGATCAATGTTGGAATTTAATTCCTGAAAATTGCAACGTCGCTGGTGTTGATCCCGGAAGGCATCATCGTCTTTTTCCTTCTTATCCGGCGATCGACCACCGAAATTTCACTGCGTCCGCAGGACTGGGCGGTCGCCCTTCTTGCGACAACCGCGCCTCTCCTTATCGTCAAGGGCGCGGCGCCGACCAATCTTGAAGCCGGTCTTTTCCTCCTGCTCTTCGGGACGTTAACGCAAGTCGTCGCAAAGCTGAGTCTGCGCCGCAGCTTCGGTCTTGTCGCCGCTAATCGCGGCGTCAAAACGGGCGGCGTTTATCGCTATGTCCGTCATCCGATGTATCTCGGATATATGATATCGCATGTCGGGTTTTTGCTGATGTCGCCGTCCGTCTGGAATGCGTTCGTCTATGTCGTCTGCTGGGGTTGTCTGATCCTGAGGATCGCATTCGAGGAGCGCGTTCTGTCGAAAGACGAAACCTATCAGGCGTTCAAGCTGCGTGTGCCGCATCGCCTCATCCCCGGCGTTTACTGAGCCTCAATCGAGCGCGCGGCGCATTTCGAGCATATAGGGTTCAAATCCCGCCTTCTCATAGGCGCGCGTCGCGGCGGCGTTCGTCGGGTAAACCTCAAGGCGCATATCGCTGAGCCCGTTCTCCCGCGCCCAGACTTCAAGCCGGTCAAGCACCCGCATGTTGACGCCGCGCCCGCGAAAAGCCGGTTCGACGAACATCAGCCCGACATAGGCGTGGAAAGGCGGTTCGGTGAAGCTGCGCGACAGCGTCTTGCGCGCAAAGCCGCAGCCGATGGGCGCGCCGTCATGCTCCGCGATTGCGACGAATGCGTCTTTCGACGCGATAAGGTCGGCAAGATCGTAGTAAGTGACGTCGCCTTTCCTGATCGTCGCATCAAAAGGCCGCTCCGCCGCAATGACGCCCTGCTCAAATCGCTTGAGCGTCGCTAGATCGGCGGGAACGGCGGCGCGAACGGAAATCATGGCTGCGCTTTCGGTCATGCGCGCTGATCGAGCCAGGCGACGACGTCCGAAATGACGCCTTCGTTGCCGGGATCATTGAAAATCTCGTGGTAGAATCCGTCATAGACTTTATACGTCTTGTCATCCGCCTTCATTCGCTCGTGAAGGAGCTTTGATCCCTCCGGCGATGCGAGCCCGTCCTTTTCGCCATGCAGCACAAGGATCGGCACGGCGATCTCCCCGGCGCGCGCGAGCGTCTCCTCCATTGTCGTCAGCATCTCATCGCCGAGCCGCGCGGTGATCTTGCCGCGGTAGACGAGCGGATCGCCGACATAGGCCGCCACCACTTTCGGGTCGCGGCTGACAAGACTGGCGTCGAGGGAGATGAGCCCGACTTTGGGGGCGATCCGTGAAAGGACTTTTCCGATAAACTTCACCGGCGCCGGCGGCTCGTCCGGCGCCTTGAGCAAGGGACCGGAAAGGACTGCGCCTGCGAAATCGCCGCCGCGCCGGATCAGATAAGACGCCGCGACAAGCCCGCCCATTGAATGGCCGATGAGGAATCGCTTCCTGTCAGGCGCGGCCGCGCTTGATGCGGCGTGAAGGGCGTCAACGCCGTCGAGGTAAACGGAAAAATCCTGAACGAAGCCGCGCGCGCCGTCGGATCGTCCGTGCCCCCAGTGATCGACGGCGAAGACGTCGTAGCCGGCGGCGTTGAGCGCCGCGGCGACATGCTGATAGCGCCCGATATGCTCCGCATAGCCGTGCGCAAGAAGAACGGAGGCTTTCGCCTCTCCCTCAGGCCGCCAACGCTTGAAATGAAGCCTCGCCCCCGCCTCAACCGAGCCTGCGGGGAGCCGGACGCCCTCGCCTTCCTGCGTCATCGCCGCCAATCCTTCCTTTTTCGGGCCGGGACGGACGATTTCTAGTCCGCTTCGTCGCATGAGGCGAGCCTTGCCCGCAGGCGCCCGCTTGCGAAACACGCCGAAATCCGGCGTCATCACAGGAGCAATAGGCGGCGGGCGGCACCATGACGACAGGAAACGCGCAGACTGGGGACAGGCCTTATGCCTGGTTCATCGTCACGCTTTGCATGATCGCCTACATCTTCTCCTTCATCGATCGGCAGATCCTTGCGCTGATGATTGAGCCGATCCGTAAGGATCTCGCGATCTCCGATACGGAATTCAGCCTGCTGCACGGCCTCGCCTTTTCCATCTTCTACGCCACGATGGGAATTCCGATCGCGCGTCTCGCCGACACGCGCTCGCGTCCGCTCATCATCAGCGCGGGCGTCTTTCTCTGGAGCCTTGCGACGGCGGCGACCGGCCTCGGCAAGAACTTCATTCATGTCTTCATCGCGCGCATGGGCGTCGGCGTCGGCGAGGCGGCGCTCTCTCCGGCCGCCTATTCTATGATCGCGGATATGTTTCCCAAGAAATCGCTCGGCCGCGCGCTCGCCGTCTATTCGATAGGGTCTTTCATCGGCGGCGGTCTCGCCTATCTTATCGGCGGCGGCGTCGTTGCTTTGGTCGGCGATGTTGAATCGGTCGCGCTGCCGGTGATCGGCGATGTCCGGAGCTGGCAGGTTGTCTTCTTTGCGGTCGGACTGCCCGGCATCCTGCTCGCGCTCCTGTTCCTGCTCACCGTCAAGGACCCGCCACGCACGGCCGATCACGATCCTGGCCTGCCGCTTTCCGCTGTCGCCTCCTTCATTGGGAAAAACAGGCGGTTTTTCATCGCGCATTATGGCGGCTTCACGCTTTGCGCGCTTTCCCTCTTCGCGCTGATGTCGTGGACGCCCGCTTATCTTATTCGCGTTCATCACCTGACGACGGCGCAGACAGGGTTCATCCTTGGCGTGACGCTGCTCGTCGCCAATGTCGGCGGCGTTCTCGCGAGCGGCTGGCTCACCGATCATTTTGAGAAACACGGGCGCAGGGATGCGCCGATGCGCGCCGGCATGATCGGCGCCGCGGCGCTGACGCCGGCGATCTTTCTTTTTCCGTACGCGCCGACGCTGACGCTTTCCATCGCGCTTATCGCCATTGCGCTTTTCTTCGCTTCTTTTCCGCTCGCGACCTCCGCCGCTGCGATGCAGATCGCTTCGCCGCCCGCGATGCGCGCGCAGGTTTCCGCGATTTTTCTGTTCCTCAATTCGGTGTTCGGTCTCGCCGTCGGCGGCACGCTGATCGCGCTGACGACGGATTTCGTGTTTCGCAGCGACTTGATGGTCGGCCACTCCGCCGCGCTGATCGGCGGGATCGGCGCAATCGGCGCGACATTGCTGCTGCGGAGCGGTCTGAAGCCTTACGCGGCGCTTGTCTCGGCTAAATGACGAGCGCCGCGGACCTTGTGCGCGGCGTGCGCTCCGGGCGATCGCTCGTTTCTTCAAACAGCTCGGCGAGCTTGTCCACCATTACGCCGGCGAGCTGTTCGACATCGACGATGGTCACGGCGCGCTTGTAATAGCGCGTGACGTCATGGCCGATGCCGATGGCGATGAGTTCGACCGGCGAGCGGTTTTCGATCTGCGCGATGACGTCGCGCAGGTGCCGTTCCAGATAGGCGCCGCCATTCGCCGACGATGTCGTGTCGTCGACCGGCGCGCCGTCCGAGATCACCATCATGATGCGACGCGATTCCGGCCGGCCGACGAGGCGCGAATGCGCCCATAAGAGCGCTTCGCCGTCGATATTCTCCTTCAAAAGACCTTCCTTCATCATCAGACCGAGCGAGGAACGCGCGCGGCGCCAGGGCGTGTCCGCCGCCTTGTAGATGATGTGACGCAGATCGTTGAGCCGACCGGGATTAAGCGGGCGACCGTCCGCGACCCATTTCTCCCGCGCCTGCCCGCCTTTCCAGGCGCGCGTCGTAAAGCCGAGGATTTCGACCTTGACGCTGCAG
Organism: Parvularculaceae bacterium; assembly: GCA_020446725.1. Lineage (GTDB taxonomy): Bacteria > Pseudomonadota > Alphaproteobacteria > Caulobacterales > Parvularculaceae > Amphiplicatus. The sequence goes on from JAGRED010000019.1 coordinate 9,807, forward strand.
CGCTCAAGCGTTCTCGCCATGATGTTGGCGCAGATCGCGGCGATCGAAATCGGTCGCCCCCGCATCGAGCCTGAATTGTCGATCAGCAGCGTGACGACGGTGTCGCGGAATTCCAGTTCTCGCTCGCGCTTGTAGGAAAGCGGCTGCATCGGATCGACGATGACGCGCGCCAGACGCGCCGCATCGAGAACCCCTTCATCGAGATCGAAAATCCAGCTGCGGTTCTGCTGCGCCATCAGGCGGCGCTGCAGCTTGTTGGCGAGGCGCGACACGACTGAATGGAGGTTTTCAAGTTGTCGATCCAGGGTGCGGCGCAGGCGCTGCAGTTCTTCGGCGTCGCAAAGCTCGCTCGCCTCCGCCGTCTCGTCATATTCGACCGTGTAGGCGCGATAGCGCATGCCGCTGTCGCCTTCGAACTTCGCCCGGATCGACGAAATGCGCGCATTCTCGGCCGCGCCGTCAGCGTCGTCTTCGGCCTGTTCGAAGTCCTGCTCGCTCATGTCGGAGTCGGAATCAGGCCCTTCGCTTTCGTCGCCGCTCTGATCTTCCGCAGCGTCGGCGACGCCGTCATCCTCGTTTTCCGAGTTATCGTTTTCCTTGCTCTGCTCTTCCTCGTCGCCGTGCGTTTTTTCATCGCCGGGGTCATCGCCGCCTTCGTCATCGAGATTGAGATCGCGGATGACGTTGCGGGCGAGCCTGAGGAATGCGGCCTGGTCGTGGAGATCGTTCGTCGCGGCGAGCTTGTCGAGGGAGGCGCCCGCGAGCGTTTCAATGTCGCCTGAATGCGCGGTCATCATCGCTTTCGCCGATGACGGATGATCGCGCCCGGTCAACCGCCGCCGCAACAGGAGAGCCGCTATGTCCGCGATGGGCGCCGCCTCGCCGGCGTCGAGGCGGTCAAGACGACGATCGGAATAGGTCTTGTCGAGCGCGGCGGCGAGATTGTCGCCGACGCCCTTCAACGCCCGCGACCCGATCGCCTCAATGCGGGCGTCCTCAAGCGCGCGATAGACCGCCTGCGCGTCTGCGCCTTTCGGCAGGTCTTTTGAATATTGTCGCGCGTCGTGATGCGCGAGCCGCAGTGCGGCAGCGTCCGCCTCGCCGCGCGCAATCATCGCCGCGTCACGGTCAAGAACGCGGGCCGGCAACGGGATTTTCGCCTGACGCCCGGAGACGTTGGCGTGCTCGCCGCCGAACGCGACTTCGACCTCCGGCACGGAGGCGAGCGCGCGCGTCGTCTGGACGAGGGCGCGCTTGAAGTCTTCGCGGGCTTTTTCCTTCGGCGTCATGCGGCGGATAATGCCGATTGGCCGCCCTTTGTGAAGGCCCGCAACTGCGCAAACGTCTTGTTTGCCGGCCAGGCGCGGGGCGAAATGACGCGCATGACTGAAAGAGCCATGTCCCCCGACGAGATTGTCGCCCTCATGCGCGCCGATTTTCCATCATGGGACCAGTCCGGCGTAAAGATTGAGGAAGCGGAATACCGCGCCTGCCGGCTGCGGCTCAGCTATCACGACCGCTTCCTGAGGGCTGGCGGCACGATCTCCGGGCCTGTCATGTTCATGCTCGCCGACACCGCCCTCTTCGTCGCCGTCATCGCGAGCGTCGGCCCGAAGAGCCTTTCCGTGACGACCAATATGTCGATCAATTTTTTCAGGAAGCCGGCGCCGAAAGACCTTATCGCCGAATGCCGCCTTCTGAAGCTCGGCAAGCGGCTCGCGGTCGGCGACATCACGCTTTTCTCCGACGAGGAAACGGAACCGGTCGCCCATGCGACCGGAACCTATTCGATCCCCGCCTAGTGGAAGCTCGCCGGCGCGTCGATCGGCGCGCTCTCGTTCGCCGTCGGGTATCGGCTGTCATGATCGACCGCCTTACGCGCGAGAACGAGCAGCCCGATAATGTCGGCGCCGCGATCTTTTCTCAGCGCCGATTCTTCCATCCGCATGAGTTCAAGCCCGGCCGCTTTCAGCGCGCGCCCGACATAGTCGGCGGAATGGGTGAAGCGGAGCGAGGCGTGAACCGACCAGTCGGCGCCGGCGCCCTTTTCAACTGAAAAGGCGAAGAGGCCGCCCTGTTCGAGCCGCGAGGCGACCGCGGCGAAAACCTTCGCGAGTTCGCCGAAATAGACGAGAACGTCAGCCGCGAGGATGAGATCGTAATGGGCCGTCGCGTTGTGAAGCGCCGACTGAATGTCGCCGGCGGAAAGCGCGTCATAAACGCCTTTCTCGCGCGCCTTCTCGATCATGCCGTCGGAAAGGTCGACGCCTTCGAGCCAGATCGCATCCGCAACGATCGCCTCGCCGGCGAGACCCGTGCCGCATCCAAGATCGAGCGCGCGCTTGAACCGTCCGTTCTCTCCCCGCGCGGCGCGGATAATGTCGGCGAGCTGCTGCGGGGTTGAATAATCGAGGCGTTCGACAAGCGCCTTGTCGAAATCGTCCGCATAGGCGTTGAAAAGCGCTTTGACATAGGCGGCCGGGGCGGCGTCGACCGTCACCGCCGCATCAAGCTCGGCGAGCGCAAGCGACGCGCCGAGAGCATCTTCGGGATCAAGGCGCAGGCATTCCCGGAAGGCCGCCGCCGCGCCCGCTCGGTCGCCGATTTCACGCCGCGCCTTGCCGAGCGACCAGTGCGCGCTCGGCCAGTTCGGCGCACGCTCGATCGCCTGCGCGAAAAGGTCGATGGCGGCGACATGATCGCCTTCGCGATAGAGCGCCTGCCCGTATTGATACCGCCGATCGGCAATGAGATCGCCGGACGAAAGGAACGCTCTGCGCATGGCCGTAATTCACCGCGAGATAAGGCGGCGGGATATTGCGCCGGCGCGGGGCGCCGTCAAGACTGCTCTGTATGGGAACAGCCTACGGGATTTGGCGCCGCCGGGCGGCCGGGACTATCCTCGCGCCGGCAAAAAAGGATGCGGTATGGGAAGGCTGAAAAGCGACATCGACCGGCGCGACTTCCTGAACGGAATGGCGCTTTCAACCGCTCTTGGCGCGCTTTCGCCGGCGGCGCTTTTCGCCGCCGAGCAGGCGGGACCGCCAGGCGCCTATCCGCCGGGAAAAACCGGCCTTCGCGGCGCTCATGCCGGCGCCTTTGAGACCGCGCACGCGCGCGCCTGGGA
>JAGRED010000215.1 GCA_020446725.1 Parvularculaceae bacterium
AAAGCCGCCTTTTTCGGCATCATCATCGCATCATTCTCCTATCTCGGTTACGGGCTCGCGAGCGAGGGATGGATGATTTACCCCCTGATCGCCTTCGGTTCGCTCGCCGGCTTCACCGCGCCCGCCCTTCAGGGGATCATGTCGCGCACGGTTCCCGCAGACGCGCAGGGGCAGTTGCAAGGCGCGATCGGATCGATCAACGGCGTGTCGATGATTATCGGTCCGCTGATGATGACGCAGATTTTTTCGGCCTTTTCGCGCGAGGGCGCGCCGATCCATTTTCCCGGCGCGCCATTCTTTCTCGCTTCTTTTCTGACGGCGTGCGCGCTCATTCCGCTTTTCGCCGCCATCGGCCGCATCAAACGCCCGCGTGAGGCGCCGGCCGCCGCCTGACGGCGCTCGCATGTCAAAGCGCGGCGACCGTCTCGATGATGCGCCTGATTTCGTGCGGTTTTGAAAGCCGGTGATCGCCCGACTTTATCACCGTCATTTCGACGTCATCGCCTGAAAGGCGTTCGGCGAATTTCAGCGCGTGGCGCCAGGGAACGTCGGGGTCCGCCATGCCCTGAATGATCCGCACCGGACAGGCGATGGCGACCGGGCCGCCGAGAATAAGATGTTTTCGCCCGTCATCGATGAGCGCGCGCGTGATGATCGTCGGCTCTTCAGAATATTGGGAATGTTCAATGAGGCGGCCTTCTTTCAAAATCGCGTCGCGTTCGGGCCCAGTCATCTGATTCCACATCAATTCTTCGGTGAAGTCGGGCGCCGGCGCGATAAAGACGATCCCGGCGAGCCGCTCTTGCAACCGCAGGGCGGCGAGCGCGGCGATCCAGCCGCCCATTGACGAGCCGACTGGAATGAGCGGGCCGCTTGTCAGCATGTCCACCGCCGCAAGCGCGTCGGCGAGCCATGCGGAAATCGTTCCATCCTCAAAGCGCCCCTCGGATGCGCCGTGCCCGGAATAATCAAACCGCATATAAGCGCGCCCGGCGGCGCTCGCCCACCTGGCGAGTTCTTCGGCTTTCGTTCCCGTCATGTCGGATTTGAAGCCGCCGAACCAGACGACGCACGGTCCGTCGCCCGCAATGCGCCGATAGGCGATGCGCCCGTTCGGGCCGTCGATCATTCCCGTCTCTTCTTTCATGCCGCCGCTTGATCTTCTTTCGCGCGTCAGGGCTTATGATGGCGCGCGCCGAATATGAAAGCGAGCCTTCGCGCCCATGCGGTTTGAGAAAACGGTATTGCAGATCGTTCCCTCGCTTGATGCGGGCGGCGCCGAGCGCACGACCGTTGAAGTCGCGCGCGCCGTCGTCGCGGCGGGCGGGCGGGCGATTGTCGCGACATCCGGCGGGCGTCTCGTCGGCGAGGTCGAAAAGGCGGGCGGACGGGTTGTCATATTGCCGGCCGCCTCGAAAAACCCGCTGACGATCGTCGCCAATCGAGGCCGGCTGATGCGGCTGATGCGCGATGAGAATGTCGATCTCATTCATGCGCGCAGCCGCGCGCCAGCCTGGAGCGCGCTGATGGCGGCGCGCGGGACAGGCGTTCCTTTCGTCGCCACCTATCACGGCGCCTATGATGCGCGCTCGCCGCTCAAGCGATATTACAATTCCGCCATGGCGCGCGCCGATCTCGTCATCGCCAATTCCGACTTCACGGCGGAAGCGGTGCGTCGGCTTTATGACGTCGGCGGGCGCCTCGCCGTGATCCCGCGCGGCGCCGATCCGGAGGAATTCAACCCGGAAGCGATTTCCGCGGCGCGAATCCGCGCAATTCGGGAAAAATGGGGCGTTGTGGAAAAATCTGGCGGGCTCACCCTCCTCCTGCCCGGCCGGCTCACCGACTGGAAGGGCCACGAGGTCGCCCTGAAAGCTGCAAAGCAGCTGGCGCATCAGGAGCGGACTGGCGTTTTTCCGGAGTTCCAGCTAATTTTCGCCGGGGACTCGCAGGGGCGCGGCGGTTATGCGGCGTCGCTGACGCGGATGGTGGGTGAGTTGGGGTTGCAAGGCGCAGTTCGCATGGTCGGTCATTGCGGGGATATGCCCGCCGCCTATGCGCTTTCCGATATCGTATTGTCGCCGTCGACAAGGCCGGAAGCGTTCGGCCGCGTCGCCGCGGAAGCCGGCGCGATGGGCAAGGTCGCGATAGCGGCCGATCATGGCGGCGCGCGCGAAACGATCATCGACGGGGTGACGGGTTTTCTCGCCGCGCCCGGGTCGGTCGACGCGCTTGCCGACGCCTTGCGCAAGGCTGCAGCGCTTGGCGCCGACGGACGCGCGGCGATGGGCCTCAAGGCGCGCAAGCGCATCTCAACGCATTACTCGACCCGCGCCATGACCGACGCGACGCTGCGCGCCTATCAATCGCTCCTTGAACGGACGACCGCGAAAGCCGGCGCGCCAGCATGATGGGCAAATCGCAGAACATTCTCGTCATCAAGACCGACGGGCTCGCCGCCTTCGTCGCCGCCGAACCGCTTTACGAAGCGATCCGCACCGCGCATCCGGGCGCGCGGATATCGCTGCTGACGCAAAGCCACCTGCAACGCGTCGCGCGCGCCTCGCCCTATTTCGACCAGGTGGCGGCGATGCCGGATTTCCGGGAAGCCGAAGCCAAGAAAGCCTTTGTCGAACAGGTCAGGAATTCGCACTTTTCCTATATTTACGACCTCGCCGCGAATGAGGATGCGAAGCGGCTCTATTCGGCGCTCGGTCTCTTTCGTCCGAAATGGCGCTCGGTCGCGCCGGCGTCCCGCTCCGCCCGCAAGAAGGGCGCGCCGGAAGAAGGCCTCCCCAACACGTCGAAATTTTCCGAGGCCGTCGGCCTGCAGGCTGTCGAGCGGCTGCCGGATTTCCGCTGGGCGCTTTCAAGCCGCAAAGATGCGGCGAACATGCAGCCCTCCTGGTTCGGCATTTCCGGCGTCTACGGCTTGCTGATGCCCGGCGTCGACGCGACGCGGCGCTGGCCGGCGCAGCAATACGCAGATCTGTCGCGCCTGATGGCGAAAAAGGGCGTCATGCCCGTGATGGTCGGTCCGAAGGAGCTTCACGGCTTCGCCGACGAAGTCGCGCACGCCGCGCCCGAACTTGTCGATCTCACCGGCAAGGCTGACCACCTCCAGCTCGTCTCGCTCGCCCAGACGGCGGCGTTCTTCGTCAGCGACGCGGCGGAGGAAGTGCATCTCGCCGTCAGCGTCGGCTGCGCGGGCGTTCTCATCCGCAAGGCGGGCGAGGAGCACCTGACGCCGAAGGGCAGAAACGTCATTACGCTGACCACCCGCGAGCGGATGGATGAGGCCAAGCCCGAATTCGTCTGGCGCGCCCTTGAGAATATGGGCCTGATCCCCAAGGGATCGGCCAATCCGCGCGCGGCCGTGCGTTGATCTTGGCGCGCCTTCCCTTATATACCGCACTCGCCTGCCGGGGGGCGTTAACCGATCATTGCGCCCTTATCGGCAGAATCACCTGTCGCCCCTGAAGCAACCGAAGGAGAAACGCCCATATCCCGCAGACCATTCGCCCCCACGCCCCCCAAAGGCGACGGACCGCGCATCAACGAAGAAATCACGGTCCCGCAAGTCCTGCTGATTGACGATGAAGGCGAAAAGCGCGGCGTCGTGCCGACAGCGCGCGCCATCGAGATCGCCGCCGAAGCCGGCCTCGACCTCGTTGAAGTATCGCCCCAGACCCAGCCGCCGGTTTGCAAGATCCTCGACTACGGCAAATACAAATTCCAGCAGCAGAAGAAAAAGGCCGAGGCGAAGAAGAAACAGAAAGTCGTCGAGATCAAAGAGATCAAGATGCGGCCGAACATCGACGACCATGATTACGAGGTTAAGGCCAAAGCGATGCGGCGCTTTTTCGATGAAGGCGACAAGGTCAAGGTCACGCTGAGATTTCGCGGCCGGGAAATGGCTTATCAGGATCGCGGCATGGCCCTCCTTGAAAAGGTGAAGACCGATTTTGAGGACGTCGCCAAGGTCGAGCAGATGCCCAAGCTCGAAGGCAAGCAGATGATGATGGTGATGGCGCCGCGCTGAAATCGCGTGAAGCGAGAAACGGCGCAGGCGAAATCGCCTGTTTGGAGAAATTGCGGCGCCCCGGACGGGCGCCGCTTTCTTTTCCGGCTCGAACCGGCTTTTTCCGGTTCAGACTGGCGCGTCGCTTGCTCTAAATTGAACAGGTGAGGCGTCCGGCCATGCGGGCGCCATTCAAGCATGACCGGCTGGGATTGATGCAGGGGTTTATCGCCGCATTCGGAACATCGCCCTGGGGGCCGATGGCGCTCGCCTTCCTGGTCGGCGTCGCGTTCGGCTGGGCGATCTGGGGCGCGCGCGGTGAAAGCGACAAAGGCGGCGGCGATGAAAACGCCGCCGAACCCAGGGAAATCATCGTCATCAAGGCGGAATTGCAGGCGGCGCGCGCCCTCCTCGACGAGCGCGACACCGAAGAAGAAACGATGTCGGAACAGCTTTCGAGCCTTGATGAAACCGTCAAACGCGCGAACGGCCGGCTGAAGCTGATCCTCGGCGCCATCAAGCGCGCCGCGAAAAAAGAATAATTGCGGCGTCCGGAACGCCGCCGCCCCTCTTGTTTCAATTCGGGACATGCGAGAGCATCCCGCCGCGGCAAGGGGCGCATGATGGAAGAACAATTCCCGTTCGGCGAAGAGCTTTTCCTATCGGCGGCGATGATCGCGGCGACCGTCTTTTTTCACGCCGTCATCATCGCGGCGACGGCGGCGATATTCCGCGCCACGTCGAGCAGCGCCTGGGGCATGATGCGCTTTGTGCGCGATTCCGTCATGCTGACGTTGCTGAGCCTCGTCCTGATGGCGGCGCATCTCGTCGAAATCGCCGCCTGGGCTTTCATGTTCCTGAATATCGGAGCGTTTGGCGCGATCGAGGAAGCGCTCTATTTCTCAGCCTCCGCCTATACGACGCTCGGCTTCGGAGACGTGCTGCTGCCTCAGGAATGGCGCCTTCTCGGCGGCGCGATCGCCGCAGACGGGTTCCTGCTGTTCGGCCTTTCGGCGGCCTTTCTTTTTGAAATCGCCGCGCGGCTCCGCCTTGGCGGCGAACGCGCGCATTAAGCGCTTCCGGCGCCGTCAGCTCGGCTCGCGAATGAACATCGCGCCGGCGAGCGTCGTCGAGCGCCAGATGATTTCGACCGGGCGCGCAGCCTTGTCGAGATCAATCCTGACGCTGATCCTGTCCGGCAGGGCGCCGGCGTTTTCGATTTTGATGAGGCAGCCGCTGTCGCTGACATTGCGGATGATGCAGTCGAGCGCGCCGCCGTCGGGCAGGATGAT
>JAGRED010000216.1 GCA_020446725.1 Parvularculaceae bacterium
CCTCGCATTCGCCGCCGGGATTAAGAGATCGCAATGAAGCCGCTGCGCCAATCAGCGGACGATCCTCAACAGTTCGACATCGAAGATCAGAACCTCATTCGGCCCGATCGAGGCCGAGGGAACGCCTTCCGCGCCGTAGGCGAGTTGCGGCGGCACGAAAAAGCGGAACTTGTCGCCGACGGTCATCAATTGCAGCCCTTCCGACCATCCGGCGATAACGGCGTTGAGCCGAAAGCTCTCAGGCGCGCCGCGCGCAATTGAAGAATCGAAAACCTTGCCGTCCGTCCGCATGCCGACATAGTGAACGACGACCAGACTTGTCGGTTTCGGCTGCTTGCCGCGCGTCTCGGCGGCGGAGAAAATTTCATATTGCAAGCCGGATGCGGTCGTCTTGACGGAAGCGCGCTTGGCGTTCTCTGCAAGGAATGCAGCCGACCGCGCCGCAGTGTCGTCGACGACGGCGCCGGACGACGTTTCATTCGTTACGGTCTCTTCGAGCGCAAATGCGGGAACGTTGAGAACCGCCGCCGCTATCCCCGCCGAGATGATCCGTCGCATCGTCATGTCGCTGTTCCTTCTTCGGCCGCGAACTTACCGCGCGGCGGCGCGCGTGACAATCAGAACGGCCAGAACACGGGAATGAGAAGCACGGCGATCACGCCGCAAAGCGTGTTGAGCGGCGTGCCGAGGCGCAGATAATCAGTGAACCTGTAGCCGCCGACGGAATAGACAAGCGTGTTCGTCTGATAACCGATCGGCGTCATGAAGCTCGCGCTCGCAGCGAACATGACGGCGACAACGAAGGGCCGCGGATCGACGCCCAGCGTATGCGCCAGCGAGATCGCCACCGGCGTGACAAGGATCGCAACCGCATTGTTCGTCACCGTTTCCGTCAACGCCATCGAGAGAATATAGACGAGCGCCAGCGCGACAATCGGCGGCGCGGACGCCAGAAACGGTGAGACGAGCCCGACGATCGATTCGACAAGCCCCGTGTTTTCCAGCGCGGCGCCGATCCCCAGCATGGCGAGTATGAGCGACAGGATGCGCCAGTCGACCGCGGAGAAAGCCTCGTCCGCCTCCACGCAGCGCGTAACGAGAACAATCGCCGCGCCCATCGCCGCAAGTCCGGCGATCGGCATCACGCCGAACGTCGCCAGCGCAATGACGCCGAGCATCGTCGCAATCGCGATCGGCGCATGGCTTTTCTTCACCGCCCGCTCGCGCGGCATGGCGACGTTGACGAGATCATTATCGTCGCAAAGGCGCTTCAAATCTTCCGGCGCGCCTTCGATCAAGAGCGTGTCGCCGACTTCGAGCGGGGTGTATTCAAACCGGTCGACAAGATTGGAGGCGCGCCGGTGCAACGCAACCGGATAAACGCCGTAACGACGGCGAAGGCGCAGATGCCGCAAGGTCTTGCCGACAAAACGCGCGCCGGGAGCCAGCAATATTTCAACAAGAACGGAGGAACGCGCGCTCAAGGGTTGAAGGCCGCCGTCTGGCGTCTGCATTTCCGGCGTCTGCTTGAACCCTAGAATATCCTTCACCGGCGAACGCAGGACTACGATATCGCCCTCGGCGAGGATCACGCTTTCCATTTCCCGACGCAGCGAGGCGTCGCCGCGGATGACGTCGACAAGCCGGCTTTCGGCGCTGTTGAACGCTTTGATGTCGACGGCGCGCTCGCCGATATAGGGGCTTTCGCTCTCGATCGCGATCTCGACCATATAGCGCTGCGATTCATTGCTCGACAGCAGCGACGCCATTGCGGTCCGTTCGGGAAGAAGGCGGCGGAAAACGAAAAGAAACGTAATGCCGATCAACGCCGTGATTATTCCAAGCGGCGCGATTTCAAAGATGTGGAACGGCTCAAGCCCTTCCTTTCGCGCAACGCCGTCGACGAGAATATTGGTCGACGTTCCAACGAGCGTGATCGTGCCGCCGAGAATGGCCGCATAGGAGAGCGGGATCATGTGCCTGGACGGCGCTTCCTTGACTTGTTCGGAAAGCGCGAGCGCAACCGGAATCATCAGCATGACGAGCGGCGTGTTGTTCATGAACGCCGACAATGCCGCGACGACGAGAAGGAATCCGAAAATCGCCAGGTTGGGCTGTTTGCCGACGCGCTTGATGAGCGATCGCGCCAGCTCATCGAGAACGCCTGTCCTGACCAGCGCCGCCGACATGATGAACATCGCGCCGATCGTCACCGGCGCCGGATTCGCTATGACGGCGACGAAATCTTCGCTCGAAATAATGCCGAGCGCCAGAAAAACGCCGACGGCGGCGAGCGCCGAGACTTCAGGCGGGCGCCATTCCATCGCGAACGCGATGAAAAGAACAATAAGGACGAGCGTGGCGACGTAAGGCGCAAAGGCGTCAAGGCCGAAGATCAAGCGGGTCTCCAGGCGGCGTAAGGGGGCAAGTAACACCACCCGGCGCGGCGGCGGTCAATGGCCGCAAGACGAGACGTTGCGCCAGCCGCGCGTTTTCACCACGAAAACATGCCGGGACTGTTCCCATTGTCAGGCGCCGATGAAACGTGATGTCGGGAAAGGAACGATCTTGTTTGCGGCGTCATGACCGATATCCGCTTCGCCAAGAAACGGAATGCCGGAACGCGCGCACCAATATTCGACGATTTCGCTGGCGGTTTTTTCGAAAGGCGGATCGTTGGGCGGGATCTTGCTGAACCGGCCAAGCCGGATGCCGGCGGCGTTTCGCACATTCGGGCTCGACGTCACATGAAACATCGTGCGGTCGGTGCGGTAATGCGCCTCATCAACATCCTCAAGCATCAACACGGCGCCTGAAAAATCCGGTTCGGCGGCCCCGCCCAGAATGGCGCTGAGAACGGTGAGGTTGAAGGCGAAAACGCGCATGTCGGCGCGCCAGTTCGGTTCAAGGCTCGTCGAATCGCGATCGATCAGCCAGCCAAGCGCGCGCAGAACGGCCTGATCGCCGCCGTCCCGGTTGACGTCAGTCGGCATCGGGCCGTGCACGGAACGTCCGACGCCTTCGCGCGCAAGCCGCCCCAGCAGAACGCCAAGATCGCTGTAGCCCATATAGTCCTTGAGATGCGCCGCCCGGTTGAGCTTGCCGAACAACGCTTCATCCAGCCGGCAGGAGCCGTACCCGCCGCGCGCAAACCAGACCGCATCAAAGGAAGGATCGTTTGCAACTTCGAGAAAGGCCGCCGACCGCTCAGCGTCCGCGCCGGCGAAATGACCGGCCGACAGAAAGCATTGCGGGTGGAAGAAAAGACGCAGCCGATCGCCGTAAGCCGCCGATGCGAGGCTCTTCACCTTTTCGGCCGCTTCTGGCGCCAGACGGTTCGCCGGCGCGACCACCGCAATCGAGGTTTCGGCTTTCGCCATCATGTTGACGCGTCTCGCGAATAAGAAGTTGTTCGCATTCCTGATTTAGGGTTTTTGATGATGGGCGAAAAGCGTCAATATTTCCTCTGCGGCGTCGGCGGGTCGGGCATGCTGCCGCTCGCGCTGATCCTGAAGGCCCGCGGGCACGCGGTTGCGGGCTCGGACAGGGCGCTCGATCAGGGCCGCACCGGCGCGAAATTCGATTTCCTGCGGGCGCGCGGCGTCGGGCTCCATCCCCAGGACGGGTCGGGCCTTGTCAATGAAAGTCAGATTCTCGTCGCCTCGGCGGCCGTTGAGGAGACGGTCCCCGACGTTCAGGCGGCGATCCGCCTTGGCGCGCGGCGGATGAGCCGCGCCGATCTGCTCGCGGAACTCTTCAACGCAGCCGCGCGCCCGATCGGCGTCGCCGGCACGTCCGGCAAGTCGACGACGACGGCGATGATCGCGTGGATCCTTCACGCCGCCGGCGCGGATCCGACCGTCATGAACGGCGCGGTGATGAAAAACTTCGCGACAAAAGACACGCTGTTTGCAAGCGCGCTTGTCGGCGCGGGCGAGGCCTTCGTCAGCGAGCTTGACGAGAGCGACGGCACGATTGCGCTCTACCGGCCGAAGATCGCCGTTCTGAACAACATCTCGCTCGATCACAAATCGATGGACGAGCTTTGCATCCTGTTCGGCGACTTTCTCGCGCGCGCCGACATCGCGATCCTCAACCGCGACAATGACGAGGCGATGCGCCTTGCAACCCGCGCGAAAGACTTTCTCACCTATTCCATCGAGGCCGGCGACGCCGATTTCGGCGCTGAGACGATCACGCCGGCGCCGTTCGGCGTATCCTTTATCGCAATCGATCGCCGCAGCGGTGAAAAGGCGTCGATCGATCTGAAAGCGCCAGGGCGCCACAACGTCTCGAATGCGCTCGCCGCGATTGCGGCGGCGACGGCGGCTGGCGTTCCCTTCTCCGTCGCGGCGGGCGCGCTTTCGCAGTTTGAAGGCGTGAAGCGGCGATTTGAATTCGTCGGCGCGGCTGAAGACATCACCGTCATCGACGATTTCGCCCACAATCCCGACAAGATCGCTGCGACCCTGACGACATTGCATGATTTTCCCGGCCGGCTTCTCATCATGTTTCAGCCGCATGGGTTCGGCCCGCTGAAAAAGATGAAGGCCGAATTCATCGACTGCTTTGCGGCGAACATGGCGGATGGCGACATCCTGCTGATGCCGGAACCCGTCTATTTCGGCGGCACGGTCGATCGAAGCGTCGGCAGCGAAGCGATCGCCGCCGGCGTCCGGTCAAAGGGCAAGAACGCGCAGGCGCTTGAAACGCGGGACGCGTGTGGGGAAAGGCTTCTTGAACTGGCGCAGGCCGGCGACCGGATCGTCGTCATGGGCGCGCGCGACGACACGTTGTCGCAATTCGCCGCGGACATTCTCAAAGAGATCAGGCGAGGCTGAGCGCGCTGCGTGAACCGCCGTTGCCCCGGCGCGCTTTCATGCGCATCGCGACGCCGGCGAAGCCGATCATCATCAGCGCCCAGGCGGACGGTTCAGGCGTCGCGGCGACGAGCGTTGAGAGCCTGAAAAAGCTGCCATTCGCGGAGAGGGAGGAATTGCCGAAGACAAGCGCGTTACACCCGCCGATCGACTGACAGGAGGTGAGGAACGGGTCCAGAAAAACCGTAACGAGGCCCGTCGCCGACACTTGCGCGTAGACGTTTGTCGTCGCGCCGCCGCCCGGCGCCGTCTGGCCTGTCGAAGCGGCGCTTGTGAACGTCGTTCCGTTCCAGTTGCCGAGACGCACCCAGAGATAAGTCGTGTTGTTGGAAACCTGAGTGAAATTGAAAAACAGGCGCGAACCCGCGACCGCGGCGACCGGCGCCGCGTAATTGAGACCGACGACGTCATTGCGTGCGAGACGGGCCGTTCCCGCCGTGTTTCCGACGAGATTGTTTGATCCCGTTCCGCCGGTCTGAAAGACGCTCGCCGGAAAGGTCGAAATCGCCGCCTTCGCGTCGCCATTGAAGAAAAGCGACAGCGCAACCGCGACGGCTGCAAAACCGGTGATTTTCACAAATCCCCCACAACACAACTCTGCACGGATAACTTGTTTCAAATACCTTTTAAGAGCAGGTATTCGCACTGCTTAAAATTTTAGTCGAATTGTGCGCGACGGCGCCGGCGAACCGATAAAAGAAACGCCGCCGCTTTGATGCGGCGGCGATCGAAATGCGCCCGGCGGCGAACTTATTGAGCGAAAGGCGGAAACGGCGTTTCACGGAACGGCGAGGGCGTTCCCGGCCGGACCCTCGGATCGCGTCCCCATTCCGGATAACCGTCGGTCAGCGTCTTCATGAAAGCGACAAGCGCGCGCTCTTCGGCCGCTGTCAGGCCGAGATCGCCGAGTTCATCGGCGTTCACATTCTGCTCGATTTCAGGCTCAGGCCAGCCGGCGACGCCGAAACCCGGCGAAAGATTGTTCGCGACCCGGCCGAGCGTGTCGCGCGTGTTGTAGAAATGCGTGATTTGCTCAAGCGATTCAAAAACGCCGTTATGCCCGTAAGGCGGCGTGATCGCGATGTTGCGCAAGGACATGACCTTGTGCTTGCCGAGATCACCGCCCGACGGATCGCGCATGGCGACATCCGCGCGCCCGCCAAGGCCCGGATCCGGCGCCGGACGGTTCGGTATTTTGAGGTTTCGCGGCGCGCCGATATTGTCATAGGTGAAATCGGTAAAGAGCGGCGGCATCGGGGACCCGTCAGGCGCGATTCCTGCCTCTGAAATGTGGCACGCATTGCACTGCGCCTTGCCGTTGAACAAATCCTGACCGAACGCTTCTTCCGGCGTGAAGCGCGCGCGGCCGGCGAGAACAAAATCGAATTTCGACGTGAAGCGGCTGAACGAGCGCTCCTGTTCGAACTGCGCGATCGCTTCCGATATCAGCTGATAGGCTTCATTGACGCCGAGCGGCGCAGGCGCGGACGCAGGCGCACGATCATTGCCCGGTATCTGCCGCAGATTGAGACCAAACAGCTTCCTGAAGGCGACAACATAAGACGGGTTCTCGCGCACGCGCGAAACCACCG
>JAGRED010000020.1 GCA_020446725.1 Parvularculaceae bacterium
GGGCTCCGATGTCGTCTCGATGAAGCTGAAGGCCGAGAAAAAGGGCGATCGCTACATTCTGAACGGCGCCAAGATGTGGATCACCAATGGTCCGACAGCGGATGTTCTTGTCGTTTACGCCAAGACGGCGCCGGACAAGGGCTCGCGCGGCATGTCGGCTTTTCTTATCGAAAAAGGGTTCAAGGGTTTTTCGACCGCGCAAAAGCTCGACAAGCTCGGCATGCGCGGCTCCGACACCGGCGAACTCGTCTTTGAAGATTGCGAAGTGCCGGAAGAAAACCTGATCGGGGCGGAAGGCGACGGCGTCAGGATCCTGATGAGCGGGCTTGATTATGAACGCACCGTGCTCGCCGGCGGCTGCACCGGCCTGATGCAGGCGGCGATGGATGTCGTCATGCCCTATATCCATGACCGCAAGCAGTTCGGAAAATCGATTGGCGAATTCCAGCTCGTGCAGGGCAAGGTCGCCGACATGTATACGACGATGAATGCGTGCAAGGCGTATGTTTATACGGTGGCGCAGGCCTGCGACCGTAAGGAGACGACGCGTCAGGATGCGGCGGGCTGCATCCTCTACGCAGCGGAAAAAGCGACGCAGGTCGCGCTGGACGCGATCCAGCTGCTCGGCGGCAACGGCTACATCAATGAATATCCGACCGGGCGGATTCTCCGCGACGCCAAGCTTTATGAAATCGGCGCCGGGACGTCGGAAATCCGCCGCATGCTGATCGGGCGGCAATTGTTCGAGGCGAGCGCGTAAGAATGGACGGGAATTTTCAGCCGATCGAGCGTGCGCCGGCCTATATGAAGGTCTTTCGCGCGATCGAGGAAAAGATCAGCGACGGCGCGCTGAAAGACGGCGCGCACCTGCCGACGGAGGCTGAGCTCTGCGCGCAGTTCGGCGTCACCCGTTCGACTGTGCGCGAAGGGCTGCGCCTTCTTGAACAGACCGGTCTTATCGTGCGCGGCCCGGCGAAGAAATTCTTCATCAAGCGTCCCGCAGCTTCCGATATCGCGGCGGCGGCGTCGAAAAGCTTCGCGCTCGGCGGCGTCACCTTTTCAGAAGTTTTCGATGCGCTCGCCACTATGTATCCGGAAGCTGCGCGTCTCGCCTCGAAAAGGCTGGCCAAGGCAGATATCGCCGAAATCAAAAAGGTCGGCGATCATCTCAAGGCCGCGCGCGACAACGATCATGAAGCGACGGTCGCGGGCGCGGTTGAGTTTTTCCAATTGATCGCCAAGGGTCTCGACAACCGCGTCATGCTGGCGATGCTGCAATCACTCAATCTGATGATCGGCGAGAGCCTGCGTCAGGTGATCGCGAAGGCGCCGAAAGCGAAAGACCGCATCCTCAATGCGCAAGGAAAACTTGTTGAGGCGTTTGAGCGCCGCGACGCCGATCTCGCCGCCGACTGGATGAGAAAGCACATCGCCGATCTGAAACGCGGCTATGACGTCGCGAAGGTCGATATGGACGCGGCGATTCTTTAACGGCGCTTTTCGAGTCGCCAGCCCCAGACTGGTCCGTCCTCCGGGTCAATGAAGTCGGACACCTTGTCGAACCCGGTTTTTTTGAGAACTGACGTTGATGCGTTTTCCTCCGCCAGCGTGTGTGCGGTGACGGCAGAAATATCAGCGGACGCAAAGGCGCGTTCTATCATCGCGCGGGCCGCCGCCGTCGCGTAATCCTTGCCGCGTTCGCCTGGAGCAATCGCATAGCCAATTTCAACCGTGCCCTCTTTCGGCGCGCCTTTGTATCCTCCCCATCCGACAAGGCGGCGAGGGCTCTCAGCGATGAAAAACAAGGTTCCCCATTCGCGCGCCGCCTGTGCGCTTTCGTAATCAGCACACATCATGTCGAGCGCTTCGGGAAATTCGAGCCAGCCTTCGGCGATCTCCATGCCAAGCATTGCGGCAAGCGCCCCGTCGCCGCGGCGCGCCGCCGCCAATGTTTCGAACGTTGCGTCGATTAGGCCGATTTTCGGCACATCTCACTCCTCTTCGCTCGCTGCATGACGCGCGATACTCTTCGCTTTCGGCGTGATAGGAAAGCCGCGGGAGGATTTATGACGCTCGATATTACGCCATCCGGCGAGGCCTGCGGCGCTTCGGTGCGCGGCGTCGACTTGTCGAAACCGCTTTCAGACAATCTCGTCGCAGAGATCCGTGCGGCGTGGCTTGAACATTTCGTGCTCGCTTTTCCCGATCAGAAATTGAGCGATGATGATCTTGAGCGTTTCACGCTTCATTTCGGCCCCTTTGGCGATGACCCGTTCATCGCGCCGATCCCCGGAAGAAAACACATCATCGCGGTCGCCCGCGCGGCGTCGGAAACCGGGCCGATTTTCGCCGAGGCCTGGCACACCGACTGGAGCTTTCAGGAAACGCCGCCGGCGGGCACCTGTCTTTACGGCATCACGATCCCGCCGGTCGGCGGCGACACCTTGTTCGCCAA
>JAGRED010000217.1 GCA_020446725.1 Parvularculaceae bacterium
AGTCGCAACGCTGCGGCTTGGTGCTCTTATCAAGGATGTCGTTCCGCCAGGCGTCGTTAACATTATCGCTGATGAAAACGATCTCGGCGCGGTTCTCACCAGCCATCCCGATGTCGCGAAGGTATCGTTCACAGGTTCGACCGACACCGGCAAGAAGATCATGAAGAGCGGCGCAGATACGTTGAAACGATTGACGCTCGAACTTGGCGGCAACGACGTTGCGATCGTTCTCGACGATGTGAACGTCAAGGACGTTGCGCCGAAGATCTTCGACGCCGCCATGCTGAATTGCGGTCAGGTCTGCATGGCCGCCAAGCGCATATTTGTTCAGGATGCGATTTACGACGACATGGCGAACGCCATGGCGGCGATCGCCAAAGAGGCGGTTGTCGATGACGGATCGAAGCAGGGAACGCGAGTCGGCCCCCTTCAAAACAAGATGCAGTTCGAGAAGGTGAAGGGCATCCTTGAGAGCGCCAAGAAAGAAGGCGCGACCGTTGTCGGCGGAGAAAGCGGCGGCCGCGCCGGCTATTTCATCAAGCCGGCGATCGTTACGAATGTGAAGGAAGGCAACCGGATTGTTGATGAGGAACAATTTGGTCCTGTCATTCCTTTGATCCGCTTCAAAAGCGATGACGAAATCGTCGCGCGTGCGAACGCCTCTCCGTATGGTCTCGGCGGTTCCGTCTGGTCGTCGAATTTTGATCGCGCGCGCAAGATCGCCGAGGACATCGACGCCGGAACGGTCTGGATCAATCAGCACATCACGATTGGGCCGCACATCCCGATGGCGGGTTCGAAACAATCCGGCATCGGCGTCGAACAGGGCCAGGAAGGGCTTTCCGAATTCACGCAGATTCGTGTTCTCAATATGGCCAAAGCCTGAACGCAAACAGGAGATATACGCATGAAAAAGTTCCTTTTGGCGGGCGCAGTGCTCGCGCTTTCGGTTGTCGGCGGCGCCGCCGGCGCGGAATCAATTGAAGACATGTGCGTGCGCGTGTCGGAAGAATGGGGCACGGAAGGCGATGTCGCCACCCAGTGCGCCTGCCTCGCCGACGAAGCGGCCGGCGACCCCGCCGTCGAGAACGAGCTTCGCTCGCTCGCCGACAACTATTCAAACGACGAAGAGGCCTATGAAGGGGCGAGCGCCGCGACGAAGGCTGCGTTTGATTCCTGTTCCGTAGACAGCTGAGCTGATGAGCGTCGCCAAAGACTATCTGGAGGCGCGCCGACTATTTGAATGGCGTCGCCCGGATCGGTTCAATTTCGTTCGCGACGTCATTGAGCGGCATGCGCGTGAAGCGGGCGGCGCGACGGCGCTTTATTGGACTTCCGCGGCCGGCGAAGAAGCCGTCATATCATTCGCCGAGCTTCGCGATCGTGCGAACGCGGCGGCTGGGTTTTTGTCTTCGCTGGGTTTGAAGCGCGGCGACGTGATCCTGCTCGTTCTCTCCCGCGAGCAGGCCTGGTGGGAGATCATTCTCGGCTGTTTGCAGCTGGGAGTGATCGTCTCGCCGGGAACGACGCAGCTGATGAAGAAAGACTTCGCTTTTCGCATGCAGGCGACGAATGCGGCGGCGGTGATCACGAATGGAGATTGCGCTTCACGGGCCGATGAGGCCGCCGCCGACCTCGGCTGGGCGGGACGCAAGGTGATTGTCGACGCCGATCGCGCCGGCTGGCTGCGCTACGATGCGACGTCTTCGCCGCGGCGGAATGATTACGCCGACACGCATCTCGACGAAGAAGCGCTTGTCTATTTCACGTCCGGCACGACCGGAAATCCCAAAATGACCGTGCATGGCTGCGGTTACCCGCTCGGCCACGAAACAACGGGAAAATTCTGGTTGCGCGCCGGCCCGGGCGATCTCGTCTGGAACGTATCCGACACAGGCTGGGCGAAGGGCGCGTGGTCGTCGCTTTTTGCGCCCTGGCTTTGCGGCGCCGGCATTTTCGCCTTGCATGCCGACGCCGTCGATCCGGCGCGCGTGCTCGATGCGCTTGAGAAATTTCCGGTGACGGTGCTGTGCGCGCCGCCGACGGCCTATCGCATGCTCGTCAAACAGCCGCTCGACGGGCGGTCTTTCTCTGCGTTGAAGCACTGTGTGAGCGCGGGGGAGCCGCTCAATCCCGAGGTGATCGAAATCTGGAAAAACAAGACCGGATTTCAGATTTGCGAAGGCTATGGGCAGACCGAAACGGTCATCTTGTGCGGCGTTTTCGATGGTATGGCGGTGAAGCCGGGGTCAATGGGCT
Source organism: Parvularculaceae bacterium (assembly GCA_020446725.1). Taxonomy (GTDB): domain Bacteria; phylum Pseudomonadota; class Alphaproteobacteria; order Caulobacterales; family Parvularculaceae; genus Amphiplicatus. The sequence continues at coordinate 2,260 of JAGRED010000217.1, forward strand.
TGCCTGCGCCGGGCGTCGATCTAGACGTCATTGACGAGAACGGCGTTCGCCTCGGAGACGGCATGGAAGGCGACGTCGCCGTTTCGATTGATCCCAGGCCGATGGGATTGTTCCTTGGCTATCGGGACGATCCGGAACGAACGGCGGCGACGCGTCGCGGCCTTTGGTATATCACCGGCGACCGCGCCTATCGCGATGAGGACGGCTATTTCTGGTTCGTCGGCCGCGGTGACGATGTCATCATTTCCGCCGGCTACAGGATCGGCCCGTTTGAGGTTGAGAGCGCGCTTATTGAGCACGCGGCTGTTGCGGAATCGGCCGTTGTCGCTAGCCCTGACGATACGCGCGGCGAGGTCGTCAAGGCGTTTGTCGTGCTGATGAAGGGCGTTGAAGGAAGCGATTCTCTAATCCGGGAATTGCAGGAGCACGTAAAGCGCGTGACGGCGCCATACAAATATCCGCGCAAGATTGAATTTGTCGAAAGTCTTCCCAAAACGATCAGTGGAAAAATCATTCGAAAAGAACTGCGTGAACGGGAATGGAAAGAGAGGGGGGCTCGTGGCTGATCAGTATGCGCCATCGCTTGACGCGGGCGAGACCCTTTCGCGGCAAGACCTTTCCGCTTTACAGCTTGAGCGGCTGCGCTCGTCGATTGCGCATGCCTATGCGAACTCAAAGCATTATCGCGAAGCGTTCGACGCGACAGGCGTGAAGCCGGAAGACCTTTCCTCGCTCCGCGATCTCGCCAAATTCCCTTTCACGACGAAGCAGGATTTACGGGACAATTACCCGTTTGGGTTTTTCGCCGTGCCGCGCGAGAAAGTCGTGCGCGTGCACGCATCGTCCGGCACGACCGGCAAACCGACGGTGGTCGGCTACACGAAAAAGGATATCGAAACCTGGTCATCGGTCGTTGCGCGCTCAATTCGCGCGGCGGGCGGCAGGCCCGGCATGAAGGTTCATGTCGCTTACGGTTACGGCCTATTCACCGGCGGGCTCGGCGCGCATTACGGCGCGGAGGCGCTCGGCTGCACGGTCATCCCGATGTCGGGCGGCCAGACCGAGAAACAGGTCCAGCTCATCCAGGACTTTGAGCCGGAAATCATTATGGTGACGCCGAGCTATATGCTGGCGATCCTCGATGAGTTCCGCCGGCAAGGGCTCGATCCGCGCCGATCTTCTTTAAAGATCGGCATTTTCGGCGCAGAGCCGTGGACGGAGCCGATGCGCCGGGAGATCGAGGAGGCTTTCGCGATCGATGCGGTCGACATCTACGGGCTTTCCGAAGTGATGGGGCCCGGCGTCGCCAATGAGTGCGTTGAGACGAAAGATGGTCTCACCATCTGGGAGGATCATTTCTATCCGGAGATCGTCAATCCGGAGACCGGCGAGCCGCTTCCTGACGGCGAGCTTGGCGAACTCGTCTTTACGTCGCTGACAAAAGAGGCGATGCCGATCATTCGCTATCGCACGCGCGACTTGACGCGGCTCTTGCCCGGCACGGCGCGGACGATGCGACGGATGGAGCGTATTTCAGGTCGCACAGACGACATGATGATCATTCGCGGCGTGAATGTCTTCCCGACGCAGATTGAAGAGCAGATCCTGAAAGAATCCGCGCTGTCGCCTCATTACATCCTCGAGATTACACGGCCGGGCCGCATGGACGATCTGAAAGTCATTGTGGAGCAGCGCGACGGCGCGTCCGCCGAGGAAATCGCCGCTGCGTCGAAAGGCCTTAAGCATCACATCAAGACGATGATCGGCATTTCAACCGCCATCGACGTCGTTCCGCCGAACAGCGTTGAACGGTCCCTCGGCAAGGCGAAGCGCATCCGGGATTTGCGGAAGGGATAGCGCGCCTTTACACGGCCCGGATGAGACTTTAAATACCCCGTATAGGGTATCCAATGATCACACCGGAAACGAAACTCGCCGCCGCCAAACGCCTCGCGCGCATCGAGGGGCAGGTGCGCGGGGTCGCCCGCATGGTTGATGAAGGCCGTTATTGCATCGACGTCGTGCGGCAGGTGCAGGCGATCAAGGCGGCCCTGAGCGCGGTTGAGACCGTTATTCTTGAAGATCATATCGGCACTTGCGTTGAAGATGCGCTCAAGGGCGATAATGTCGGCAAGCGGCGCGAGAAAGTCGAAGAACTCGTCGCTGTGCTGGGCGGCAAGAAACGCTAGCCGCCTTGCGGGGCGTCGCAGCGTCTACTGTAACGCATGCTGGCGAAAGCGTCGGTCGGAAGGTAGACGCTAGGGTGAGAGCGGCGAGCGTGGAGCGTCGATGCCCGTCTTCAAGTCTGAAATAGATGTCCGATCGGATGATTTTGCGGCCAACAGGGCGGCGCATCTGAAATTGATCGACGAATTTCGCACCCTTGAGCAGAAGATCGTCGCAACGTCGGCGCGGGCGAAAGCGAAATTTGAAAAACGCGGGCAATTGCTGCCGCGCGACCGTCTTGCGCTCATCCTAGATCGCGGCGCGCCGTTTCTCGAACTGTCGACGCTGTGCGGTTATAAAATGCATGACGACGACGGGGACCATAATATTTTCGGCGGCGGCGGCATCGCCGGCGTCGGCTTCATTTCCGGCGTTCGTTGCGTCGTGTCCGCATCTGATTCCGGCATCAAGGGCGGCGCCGCGACGCCGATGGGCGTGCTTAAGGCGTTGCGCGTCCAGGAAATCGCGCTGAAACAGAAATTGCCCATTGTCCAGTTGATCGAAAGCGCCGGCGCGAATCTGTTCCGGCAAGCCGACATGTTCGTGCCCGGCGGCCAGACGTTTGCAAATCTTGCGCGTCTTTCGGCGGCCGGATGTCCCGTCATCTCCGTGGTGCATGGATCGTCGACCGCCGGCGGCGCCTATCAGACGGGGCTTTCGGACTATGTCGTCGTTGTGCGCGGCCGGTCGAAAGTGTTTCTCGCAGGTCCCCCGCTGCTCAAAGCCGCAACCGGCGAGATCGCGACGGATGAAGATCTCGGCGGAGCCGAGATGCATTATCACGTGTCAGGAACTGCTGAATATATGGCGGAAAACGACGCTGACGGGCTCCGGATCGCGCGCGAAATCGTAGCCAAGCTGCAGTGGAACAAAGATGCGCCGCGTCGCCAATCTTTCCGCGAGCCGCTCTACGATCCTGAGGAGATCCTTGGAATCACGCCTGCAGATTACAAAACGCCTTATGACGTGCGTGAGAATATTGCGCGCATTGTCGACGGGTCTGACATGCTCGGTTTCAAGGACGGATACGGCGCGGCGACGGTTTGCCTGCATGCGGAAATCGCCGGTCACGCGGTCGGGACCATTTCGAATAACGGTCCGATTGACGCCGACGGCGCGGCGAAGGCGGCGCAGTTCATCCAGCTTCAATGCCAGGCGGGAACGCCAGTCATTTTTCTTCAGAATACGACCGGTTATCTCGTCGGCACGGACGCCGAACAACGCGGCATCATCAAGCATGGAAGCAAGATGATTCAGGCGGTCACAAATATGAGCGTGCCGAAAATCACCCTGCATATCGGTGCGTCGTTCGGGGCCGGGAATTACGGCATGTGCGGGCGCGCATTCGATCCCTCATTTATCTTCGCCTGGCCGAACAATCGCGTCGCTGTCATGGGCGGCGAACAGGCGGCGAAGACGATGCGAATTGTCGGTGAGGAAGGCGCGCGGGCGCGGGGCGAAGAACCGAACGCCGCCTATTTCGACGCGATGGCGAAAACCATCATCGACAAATATGACGAGGAAAGCCGCGCGCTCTTTGCGACGGCGCGCCTGTGGGACGACGGCCTTATTGATCCGCGCGACACGCGCAAGGTGCTCGCCTTTTGTCTTGATACGGTCACCGAAGCGGAGAAACGACGCCTGCGCCCGAATGTCTTCGGCGTTGCAAGGATGTGACGATGGAGCTTCCTGAGGTCGCGGATATCCTGCTTGAGCGGCGTCAATCGACGCTCATCGCGACGCTTAATCGACCGCAGGTGAAAAATGCGCTCAATGCGGCGATCATCGAAAGCCTTTTCGCACTATGCGACTGGCTGAAAGACAACCGTGAGATTCGCGCTCTTGTTCTTCGCGGCGCCGGCGGCGCGTTTTGCGCCGGCGGCGATATCAAGGAATTCGCTGCGCAATTGATGGGCGCCGATCCGGCGCCCGGCGAGCCCGATCCGGTCGAGCGCGGCAATCGTCGTTTCGGCGATTTGCTGCTGAAGCTTGATGCGCTGCCGCAAGTCGTCGTCTGCATCGTTGAAGGATCGGCTTTCGGCGGCGCGATCGGCTTTGTCGCGATTTCCGACATTGTGATCGCGGAAAGCGGCGCGAAGTTTTCGCTTTCCGAAACGACGCTCGGCCTGCCGCCGGCGCAGATCGGGCCATTCGTCGTCCGCAAGGCCGGCCTCTTCAAGGCGCGCAGGCTTGCGCTTGCCGGCGCGCGCTTCGATGCGGAAGAAGCGCGATGCGCTGGGCTCGTCGACATTGTCGTTGCGTCGCCGGGATTGGACGCTGCGCTCGATGAGACGCTGAATGACATAGGTCGGTGCGAACCCGCTGCGCTCGCCGTGACGAAGCGCATATTGAACAAGGCCGCGCAGGCGATCGATCCGGCTGATCTTGATGCGGCCGCGAAAGACTTCGCCGCATGCCTGAGAGACGCCGGCCGCGCCGGCGCCGCCGCCTTTGCGCAAAAACGCAAGCCTTCATGGGTTGAGGCCTATCCGGAGCGGGAGGAAGCATGAAGAAAATTCGCAAGCTTCTTGTCGCCAATCGCGGCGAAATCGCGGTGCGCGTCATGAAGACCGCCAAAGCGCGCGGCATTGCGACGGTCGCCGTTTATTCCGATGCGGACGCTGACGCATTCCATGTTCGCCATGCTGATGAGGCGGTGCGCATCGGCGCGGCCGAGGCGTCGCAAAGCTATCTTAGAATTGATGCGATCATCGACGCCGTGAAAAGAACAGGCGCAGACGCCGTTCATCCGGGCTATGGCTTTCTTTCCGAACGCGCCGCCTTCGCGCAGGCCTGCGCGGAAAACGCGATCACCTTCATCGGTCCGCCCGCCGCCGCAATCGAGGCGATGGGCGACAAGGCGGAATCAAAGCGCCGGATGATTGCGGCGGGCGTTCCCTGCATTCCGGGCTATCAGGATGAAGACCAGTCCGATGCGCGCCTGGTGAAGGAGGCCGAACGCATCGGCTTTCCGGTAATGCTGAAAGCCTCGGCCGGCGGCGGCGGACGGGGGCAACGGATTGTCGGCAGGACGGAAGACCTGAAAGAGGCGATCGCCTCGGCGCGGCGCGAATCGGAAAGCGCCTTCGGCGACGGCCGGCTCATTGTCGAGAAGGCGATCGTCGGCGCGCGGCATATCGAGATTCAGGTCATGGCGGACGCTCATGGCGGTTGCATTTATCTCGGCGAACGGGACTGCTCGCTGCAGCGTCGCCGTCAGAAGGTTATTGAGGAAGCGCCGTCGCCGGCGATCACTGTCGCCGTCAGGAAACGAATGGGTGAGGCCGCAGTGGAAGCGGCGCGCGCCGTCGGATATCGCAATGCCGGAACGGTCGAATTCCTGTTCGATCCGCAATCGAAGGATTTCTATTTCCTTGAAATGAATACGCGCCTTCAGGTTGAGCATCCGGTGACCGAAATGGTGACCGGCCTTGATCTCGTCGCCATGCAGATCGACATCGCAGAGGGGAATAAACTTCCACTTGCGCAAAAAGATATCGCGCTCGACGGCTGGGCGATAGAGGCGCGGCTTTATGCGGAGGACCCTTCCGTCGGCTTCCTGCCGCATACCGGCCGGATCGCCGTCTGGAAGGCGCCGACGAATGTGCGCGTCGATTCAGGGATCGAGGAAGGCGACAGCGTCTCGACCTTCTACGATCCGATGGTGGCCAAGATCATTGCGCATGGAAGATCGCGCGACGAGGCGCGGTTGAAACTCGCCGCCGCGCTGAAGGAAACGGTCCTTCTCGG